>CAZMQC010000024.1:10271-14398 GCA_964568295.1 uncultured Spongiibacteraceae bacterium
TTTGCTGCTGTTGCTCATTACTATCATTGGGACGATAGATTGGTGCAGATTGCTAAAGAGATAAAGACCGATACTGTTGTGAAGCAGAAGCAAACTTGGTTCGATGATTATTATGTTGAAATTGAAAACAGAGTAATAAAACCGCTAGAAATTCCTGAAATGTCGGGTTTAACGTGGCATGAGCCGACTAATACTTTGTTTACCGTTACCGGTAAGCATTCAAAAATAGCGCAGTTGAGCCTAGAGGGCGAAATGCTTCGCAGTATTGATTTGATTGGCGCAGGGGATTCTGAAGGCATAACCGCATTACCTGATGGGCGTTTTGCGATTGTTAGCGAGCGTAGCTGCATTTTGTATATTTTTGCTATTCCAGATGATGCTGACAGTATTGATTTCGCTGATCAAACCTTGGTGAAGGCTGTGGATTTGGCGGAACATCATCCACATTTATTATTGCCTGCGAATAAAGGTTTGGAAGGGATTACGTGGGATGAAAAAAATCATCGCTTTTTAATGGCTAAAGAAAAAAGGCCTGCCGCTATTTTTGAGCTGCCTTATAATTTACAAGACGATACTTATGGCGAGTTCAAAATGGTAGCATCTGATAACTTGTTTATTAGAGATTTATCAGGTTTGGCGATTGATCCACAAACGGGTAACCTTTTGGCTTTATCGCACGAATCGGCTTTAGTGCTGGTATTAAATGATGCGTTCGAAGTCATTAACTTTATGAGTTTTACCGCTGGCGTGAACGGTATCTCTAAGCGTATTCAGCAAGCAGAAGGCATTGCGATGGACGGACAGGGTACTTTGTATGTGGTTGGTGAGCCTGCGGTATTCTACTCGTTTAAAGAAAAAGCTGGCAGTCAGTTCGTTACCCAGAAATAGGCAGGAAGATTAGCCAACTAATAGCTGGCTAATTCGTTTATGGTTTAGCCAAATCTGGAGCGAAATACAAACGTATTGGTAGCTTTTGTTCTTGAGTGAACTTTATTTTTAACCCGTAATTATCCCCTTCAAAATCACTCACCCATTCGTAAGAAAAGTCTTTTAGTGGCTGGATCTTTTTATCTTCCTTGCGTTGTCCAATAATAACGATTTCTTCAATGGCCTTTCCGCTTTGCGCTAATACCGATTGTGGAATAGTAAAGCTGATAATGTTATCGCTTTGTTCTGCTTGGGTTTGCGGATCAAGCCAGCCACTATCCCAAGCACTGGCGTTGATTGATAGTAACAGCGTGCTCAAAATGAAATAACGACGCATACAGGCCTCTTATTGAATATGGGTTTGGTTTAGACGCAACGATGCGCTAGCAGTATCAATGTCTTTATACACTAAACTGGCGTCAAGATGGGAAGAAAGTTCTGCCGCATTGGCCTCATCGGTGTCGATGTGCATTTCGAGTGCGTAGTTTGGGTGAACACGAATGAGTACGTCACCAAAGGTCAGGTCGCGCACGCCGCCGCGAATAGCCACTTCGACCTGATCGCCGTCCTTAACACCAAAGCGCTCGGCATCGTTGGGTGTCATATGAATGTGGCGATGGGCACAAATGAGGCCTTCGCTTAAATGCACTGTACCCGCTGGGCCTTCAACGGTGATAGGGGCTGAGCCTTTAACTTTGCCTGAGTCGCGCACGGGTGCGTCAATGCCCAGTAAAAACTCATCAGTGCGAGAGATTTCGACTTGGTTGTAATTACGCAAAGGGCCTAACACACGTACGCGTTCAATGTGACCTTTGGGGCCGATAAGCGTCACCATCTCTTGGCTGGCGTATTGTCCGGGTTGTACAAGGTCTTTAAAGTGAGTGGGTGTTCTGCCTGCACCAAATAATTGCTCAAAGGTTTCCTTGGTGAAGTGTGCGTGGCGAGCGCTGACCGCAATAGGAATACGCAGCGGGTTTTGCACGGCATGTTGCTGCAAAACGATTGCTTTGACTTGGCGAGCAATTTTTAACTCTTCATCCGTTTTTATGGCTAATAACTTAACACGGCTATTGCTGCGATTGATTTCGCTAACAGGATTAACCGAGCTAACCTTGGCGTCATGGTTTTTGTCATCATCTAAAAGAATACCTAAGAACTCTAAGCGTTGTAATACGCGCTGACGAATAGACGGACTGTTTTCACCGATGCCGCCAGTTAAAATAATGGCATCTACACCGCCCATTGTGGCTGCGTAAGCGCCAATGTATTTACGAATGCGGTGGGAAAAGACGTTAATGGCTAAACGTGCTTGATCGTTACCTTGCGCAGCTTCAGCTTCTAAAATACGCATATCATTGCTTAGGTTTGAAAGCCCTTTTAAGCCTGATTGGTGGTTAAGCAGTTGCTCTAATTCAGCTAAGTTTTTGCCTGACTGTTCGGCGAGTGTGAAAATAATACCCGCATCAATATCGCCCGAACGACTGCCCATCACCAAGCCTTCCAGCGGCGTCATGCCCATGCTGGTCTCGGTAGAGTGGCCAAACTCGATGGCGCAGGCACTTGCGCCATTGCCTAGATGCAAGCTGATAATGCGCAGGTTAGCCAAATCTTGCTGTAAATATTGCGCGGCAAGTTCCGCCACGTAGCTGTGCGAAGTGCCATGAAAGCCATATCGACGAATATCATATTGTTCGGCAATATCTTGCGGTATGGCGTAAGTATGCGCACGGCGTGGTAAGCCTGAATGGAAAGCAGTATCAAAAACCGCGATGTGAGGAATATTAGGCAATAGCGCTTGCGCTGCGGTAATGCCAGCTAAATTGAATGGGTTGTGTAGCGGCGCTAATTTGCTGCAAGCTTGGATTTGTGCAATTAAGGCATCGTCAATCAGCTGCGCATGGCGAATTTTGCCGCCATGCACCACGCGATGGCCAATCGCATCAATGGAGAAGTTTTGACACTGTTCCAATAGGTCGCTAATTGCTTGATGGATATTGGTAGCTTGGTTCAGCTCAATAGTTTGCTGCAGCAAACGCTGTTCATTTTGCGTATCTATTAATTGATATTTTACTGTTGATGAACCACAATTAATGACCAAAATAAGCATAAAAATATCCACCATCCAAACGAGAGAATAAAGCCCTAAAGAGGGCGTTAGTATAACCGTTTGTGACCGAAATCAATAATGAGGAAACCATGGAATCAAATTTAATCAGCCATTTGCTAATCAAACTTAATGATTTGAGCGGTGCCGATATGCCGATGGAGCAGCGCATATTTAACTGTGCCATTATGATTTCGATTGCAACGTTTGGCTTTGCTGTTTTATTTGTTTGGCTGAATGCTTGGTGGCTCGTTGGTCTCGGCTTAGTTGCCTATGCGGGGCTTTATAGCTATGTATTTTATTTGAGTCGCTACCGTAATGAGTTGCAAAAAGCGGTGCTGATTTTTAGCTTGATTGTAGCTGTTTTGCTGAATGCTGCATGGGTACTGGATCGCGGCATACACGGAGCTACCAGTTACTATGTGTTTGTTACGATATTGATGATTGTTTTTACCGCCAAACGCCCAGTGCCTTATTTATTTGCAGCGCTGCTAAATATTCTGCTGTTGGGATTGCTAGGCGATAAATTGCAGGCTTGGTTAGATGTGCAAATTCCACTTTCGCCATTAGGACAGTTTCTGACTTTTGTTTCAGCGATTGCTTATGTTGCAATTCTTGGCTTATTTTATCAAAACATGACTAAAAAAGATCAGGAAGATGATCACACGCAGTTATTGGTTAAGGTGCGTCATGAAAGTGAACAGAGTAGCCAAGTGGCGGATAACTTAGTACAAGCGGGGGATATTTTATCAACCTCAGCTTTCCAACAAAAAACAGCGATTGAAGAGCTATTGGCGACTACTGAGCAATTATCGGCAACGGCTGAGCAGAATAATCAACTTGCGCTAGATTCCATTTCTGCGCTACGAAAAGCAGAAATGCAGATTTCGGAAAGTAAAAATAATGCGGATTTACTGCTGCATTATGTGGACGATATTAAGCAATCGGGACGTGAAATTCAGAATATTAATAACGTGATTGATGATATTGCTTGGCAAACTAATCTGTTGTCGCTGAATGCTATGATTGAGGCCTCGCGTGCAGGTGATGGGCACGGTGGCTTTCGTGTTGTGGCGTTGGAAGTTAAACGTTTAGC
>CAZMQC010000025.1:0-14247 GCA_964568295.1 uncultured Spongiibacteraceae bacterium
AGTTGGTAAGCACGCACTATCAGCCAAAGGCATTGAATGATTAAGCGCTGAATGGTTCTTTTTAAATGATTAAAAATTTCCATGGATTAACATGCCTGTGTAGCTTTTGCTTTCTTCGCAAGTCTTTGCCATGTTTGATCAATCACTTGGCGCACCGCTGCATTATCAAGCTCAGCCATGCCTTTATGCACCATTATAATAATATCGGTGGCAGGAAGTTGGTGTTGATGTAAACGAAACGATTCACGTACGATACGTTTAATTTGATTTCGTTGTACCGCAAAGCGAATGTTTTTTTTGGCAATGATTAAACCAAGACGCGGGTGATCGAAGCTGTTTTTTTTAGCTAAACATAAAACTTCTTTGCTAGAAATTTTATAATCAACTTGATCAAAAACAGCCTTAAAAGCGGCAGCGTTTAATAAACGTAGTGATTTACTATAACCAAAGTCACTCGTCACGCTGCATAGCTTCTATTAAGCACACAAACGCTTACGACCTTTAGCACGGCGACGAGCCAATACTTTACGACCGTTTTTGGTTGCCATGCGTGCGCGGAAACCATGATCACGCTTACGCTTTAATACACTGGGTTGAAATGTTCTTTTCATGGCTAAAATACCGTTTTACTATAAAAAATCAATTGGACCTTATAAAAGGGTCGCTAATTATAGAGATGATTAATTGACTTTTCAATCAGTTAAACAGTTAATTTCACTATGCCACCTTTAAAAAGGCTTAATTATTGCGGTTTTGCATTTTAACAAATACACACAGCCCTGAGGTATGGAAAAATAATTTAAAATAGTTATCTCATTGATTGATAATAAGTAAATAGAGTGCGATACAGCTTCTGAACAAGTTATCTACAAATTATGCACAGAAGCAGTTTGTTTGATATGTGGATAACGCAGGGTAAAAACGTTAGAATGCGTCGCTTAAATTTTCAAAAATAATAAATGGGTGACGCTGTGGATTTGTGGCATCGATGCTTAAATGCATTGCAAGATGACTTACCTTCACAACAATTCAATACTTGGATTCGACCTTTGCAGGCTTCGTTGCCTGTAAACGATACCTTGGTATTGCATGCGCCTAATCGTTTTGTAGCCGATTGGGTGCGCGACAAGTATTTACATAAGATTGATGCGCTATTGCAATCCTTAAATGGAGGCAAAGCGCTTGATTTGTCCTTGGAGTTTGGGCAACAAAAAAGCGTACCATCAATAAACAATGCCCATTCGCCTTTTGTTGAAACGGTTACGGCTAAGTATGACGCAACGCCCGAACTTGTTATCGCAGAAAGCAAATTCAATGACGAACTAGAGTATTACAACGAAGAAAACGAAAGCCCGTATTTTGCTGACCATTTGTTTGCTAATGATGATACGGGGCACCACAGCCATTTAAATAAAGATCATACCTTCGAAACCTTTGTTGAAGGTAAGTCTAACCAGCTCGCTAAAGCGGCTGCCTTACAAGTTGCCGCCAACCCGGGTGGTTCGTACAATCCGCTACTTTTATACGGCAGCGTTGGTTTAGGTAAAACCCACTTAATGCATGCGGTTGGTAATGAATTATTGCGTAAGAACCCTAAGGCGCGCATTCTCTATATCAACTCTGACAAATTTATGGCAGATATGATTAAAGCCTATCAATTGGACGCGATTGAAGACTTTAAGCGTTATTATCATGGGCTTGATGCCTTGCTAGTTGACGATATTCAATTTTTTGCCAATAAAGAGGGAACGCAAGAACAGTTTTTCTCGGCATTTAATGCTTTAACTAACGGCGGTCAACAGATTATCTTGACCTCAGATAAATTTCCGAAAGAAATTAAAGGCTTGGACGAGCGTTTGAAATCACGTTTTAGCTGGGGACTGACCGTTGCCATTGAGTCGCCAGAGCTAGAAACACGTGTGGCGATTTTGATGAAAAAAGCCGAGCAATTAAAAACCAAGCTCCCTAGAGATGCGGCTTTTTATATCGCCCAGCGTATTCGCTCCAATGTGCGTGAATTAGAAGGTGCGCTGAAGCGCGTGGTTGTTACTGCCGAGCTGAAAGGGCGCGCGATTGATATTGAATTAATAAAAGAATCTTTAAAAGATTTGTTTTCTATTCACGACCGTTTGGTTAGCATTGATAACATTCAGAAAACGGTTGCGGAATACTACAAAATTAAATTGTCAGATCTATTGTCAAAACGCCGTACCCGATCTCTTGCCAGGCCTAGACAAGTTGCAATGGCAATTGCAAGAGAGTTAACCAACCATAGCTTGCCTGAAATTGGTGATGCGTTTGGTGGGCGTGACCATACCACCGTGCTTCATGCTTGTCAGAAAATACAAGAACTGCGTGAATCACAACAGGGTATCGAAGAAGATGTGAATAATTTACTGCGCATTCTAACTACATAATTTGCACAATAAGGGAACTGTTTAGTCATGAAATTTACGTTACAGCATAACGAGCTTTTAAAATCTTTGGCGTTGGTTAGTGGTGTTGTTGAGCGCCGCCAAACCAAACCCGTATTAGGTAATATTTTATTCGTTATTAGTGACAATCAACTCACGTTAACGGGTACAGACACTGAAATTGAGATTAGCTCGCGCTTAGCGATTAATAATCTTGACGCGATTGACGGTAAAGTGACTGTGCCAGCTAAAAAGTTAGTTGATATTTGCCGTTCTTTATCCGATGGTTCAGAAATCCTATTCGCTTTTGCTAACGACAAGGTTGATATTACGAGTGGCAATAGCCGGTTTGTCCTTTCAACACTGCCCGCAGACGAATTCCCAAATGTTGAAGAAAGCAATGCCGTGTTCAGTGTTTCAATCCAACAAAAACAGTTGAAAAAATTGATCGAAAGCACCGCTTTTGCTATGGCGTCGGAAGATGTGCGTTACTACTTAAAAGGCATGTTGCTTGAAGCGGGTAATGGCTATATTCGTTCGGTAACCACCGATGGACACCGTTTAGCATTAAGTACCCAAAAAGTTGATTTGACCAATGTGGACGAACCTGTGCAAATTATTGTGCCACGCAAAGGTATCCATGAACTTTCGCGCGCCGCTGTAGGCGATGAAAGTGTTATGGAGATTTGCTTTGGTCAAAACCATCTTACCGCCAAAACCGATAACTACTCGTTTGTTACCAAATTGATTGATGGTAAGTATCCAGATTATCGCCGCGTTATTCCAAGCGCTGGGCAAAATGTTTTAATTGGTTCACGAGTGGAACTGAAAGAAGCGTTCCAACGCTCTGCGGTATTACTGGATGAAAAATTCCGTGGCATTCGCTTAAAAATTGCCGACAATCAAATTGAGTTAAGTTCACACAACCCTGATCAAGAACAAGCTGAAGATAAAGTTGCGGTTGACTATGCAGGCGATGCAATTGAAATCGGCTTTAACGTCAGTTACTTAATTGATGTTACCAATGCGCTTTCAGGTGAGAAGGTAAAAATCAGCCTATCCGACAGCAATAGCAGCGCTTTGTTGGAAGATGCGCAAGATGACAGTAGCATTTACGTAGTGATGCCAATGCGCCTGTAATCTACGCGACGTATGTTTATACAGCGTTTGCTCGTTGAGCGTGTGCGCAATTTGCAGCAAGTCTCACTCAACGAGCTAGCTTTGCTGAATTTCTTTATTGGCGAAAATGGCTCAGGCAAAACATCATTATTAGAAGCCATTGCTATTGCCGCGCAAGGGCGCTCATTTCGCCATCATAAAATCCAGACAGTTATTACCGAACAAGCTGATTCACTGCAAGTTTTTTTGCAATGCCAAGCCGACGACGGCGTTTTGCATAAACTAGGTGTGCAGCGTGACAAGGACAACGCTTACGTTATTCGTATTAACGAAGAATCAGTTTATAGCCTAGCGGAGCTTTCAAGCACTTTGCCTGTGTTAGTGTTAGACGCAAATGCGTTTGAATTGCTAGACGGCTCGCCCACCCAGCGTTGCAAATTTATTGATTGGTCAGTATTTCATTTAGAGCCGTCGTTTTACACGATTTGGAGCCGCTTTAATCGCGTTTTAAAACAGCGTAATAGCTTGTTAAAAACGGCTAAAAGCTATAACGAACTTGCGCCTTGGGATAGCGAATTTTGCCGTCTTGCTATCGAAATAGAGCGTATGCGTTTGGCTTTTTTGCAAAAATTTCAGCCTGAACTAGCTCAAGTGCTAACCGAATTAGACAGCCACTTGTTGAGTAGCACAATTTATTACGCAAATGGTTGGCGCAGCGACAAAATTGCTTTTTTAGAACTGGAGCAAGCTAACGATCACATTTCCACCGAGCAGGCTTTAATGCAGCAGTTGCAACAAAGCTTCGAACGCGACAGTCGTTATCAGCGCACCCACTTAGGCCCTCAACGCGCCGACTTGCAAATCCGCACAGGTAATCACAATGACGTGCGCGATATTTATTCACGCGGACAAAAGAAAAGCCTGATTGCCGCAATGAAACTAGCTCAAGCGCTAGTGGTTAATCGCCTACAAAATAAGCGTGCGGTGTTGTTGCTCGATGACTTGCCGTCCGAGCTAGATGAAAAGCATCTACAACGCTTTATCGACTTCATTCTGAAAAACCAACTACAAAGCTTTATCACGACGGTCGATGCGAATTTTTGTAAAGATATCAAAACACAAAGCCGCCTGTTTAGTGTGGAACGTGGTAGAATAGCGCCTTTTACGCTTGATGAATCATTAGGAGAAAAAAATGAGTGAGCAAAATTACGATGCATCGAATATTAAGGTGCTAAAAGGTTTGGATGCCGTTCGTAAACGCCCCGGTATGTATATCGGCGACACCGATGACGGCACGGGTTTGCACCACATGGTGTTCGAGGTGGTAGATAACTCCATCGACGAAGCTTTGGCGGGTTTTTGCTCTGAAATCAAGGTAACCATTCATAAAAATGAATCCGTGACGGTTTCTGATAACGGTCGTGGTATTCCTACTGAAATTCATGAAGAAGGGATGTCGGCTGCGGAAGTCATTATGACTGTCTTGCACGCTGGCGGTAAATTTGACGACAATACCTACAAGGTCTCTGGTGGTCTGCACGGTGTGGGCGTTTCCGTGGTTAATGCCTTGTCGGAAACCTTGCGTTTGACCATTCGTCGTGGCGGTAAAATTCACCAACAAACCTATCATCACGGTGTTCCTGCTGCGCCATTATCGGTTATTGGCGAAACTGAAGAAACTGGTACAGAGGTAATGTTTAAGCCATCGGCGGAAACGTTCACCAATATTCATTTTGTGTTTGAAACCTTATGCAAACGCTTGCGCGAGCTGTCTTTCCTAAACTCAGGGGTAAAAATTATTGTTTCCGATGAGCGTTCTGGCAAAGTTGAAACTTTCCACTATGAAGGTGGGGTTAAAGCCTTTGTTGAATACTTAAACGTAAACAAAACGCCGATTAACCAAATTTTTCATTTCAGCTCGCAAACCGATGACGGTATTAACGTCGAAGTTGCGATGCAATGGAATGATAGCTATCAAGAAAATATTCACTGTTTTACCAATAATATTCCGCAACGCGATGGTGGTACACACTTAGCGGGCTTTCGTGGCGCGCTGACCCGTTGTTTGAATAATTATATCGAAGCCGAAGGTTTTGCTAAAAAAGACAAAGTAGCGACTACGGGTGATGATGCGCGTGAAGGTTTAACCGCGATTGTTTCGGTTAAAGTGCCTGATCCTAAGTTTTCATCACAAACCAAAGATAAACTGGTGTCATCGGAAGTTAAAACAGCCGTTGAGCAGGCGATGGGCGCTGCGCTAAGCGATTATTTGCTTGAGCGTCCTAACGAAGCCAAAATCATTGTACAGAAAATGCTGGATGCGGCCCGTGCGCGTGAAGCGGCACGTAAAGCGCGTGAAATGACACGTCGTAAAGGCGCATTAGACATTGCAGGCTTGCCTGGCAAATTGGCCGACTGCCAAGAAAAAGATCCAGCGTTATCTGAACTATACCTCGTGGAAGGAGACTCGGCGGGTGGCTCTGCAAAGCAGGGGCGCGATCGCCGTACCCAAGCAATTTTGCCCTTGAAAGGTAAAATCCTAAACGTAGAAAAAGCACGTTTTGACAAAATGCTTTCCTCAGCAGAAATTGGCACCTTGGTTACCGCCTTAGGTTGCGGTATCGGTCGAGAAGAATTTAACCTAGAAAAACTACGTTACCACAACATTATCATCATGACGGACGCCGATGTCGATGGTTCGCACATTCGTACCTTGTTGCTAACCTTCTTTTTCCGTCAAATGCCGGCTTTGATTGAAAATGGCTATGTGTATATTGCCCAACCACCGTTATATAAAATCAGCAAAGGTAAGCAACAGCAATACCTTAAAGACGATGAGGCGATGGATAATTACATGATGCAAGCTGCACTTGAGGAGGCTAGTATTCATGTTAATGCCAACGCTCCTGCTATTGCAGGCGCAGCATTAGAAGATCTGATTCGTGAACATCAAAGTGTATTAGTGGGCATTAAACGTTTAGAGCGCTTATACCCTGTTGAAGCGATGGAAGCGATGATTCATTTGCCTGTGCTAACCAGCGAACAACTGAGCAACCGTGATACGGTACAGCAATGGGCTGAGCAATTAACGGCGAAAACTGAAAAGTTATCTGCTGATGCAGGCCTGAAGTATGAAGCTGCGGTTTATGAGGATGGTGAAAAATCGCAGTTCTACCCAGAAATTGTGGTAATCCAGCATGGTATGCCGACCACTTATGTGTTCGAAGAAGATTTCTTTGCCTCTAAAGACTATGGGGTAATTGTTGATCTATCTAATAAAATCAAAGGACTAATCGAGAAAGATGGCTACTTCCGTCGCGGTGATAAAACCTTGGCAACGCAGGATTTCAAAAAAGGCGTGGAGTGGTTGCTACAAGAAGCGCGTCGTGGCCACACCATCCAACGCTATAAAGGTTTGGGTGAGATGAACCCTGAGCAGTTATGGGAAACAACGATGGATCCACAAGTGCGCCGTATGTTGCAAGTGACGATTCGTGACGCGATTGAGGCAGATCAGATCTTTACCTGTTTAATGGGCGATCACGTTGAGCCACGTCGTGAGTTTATTGAAGAAAACGCGCTGCGCGTCGCTAACTTAGACGTTTAATGTTTTAATTGTTTGTCATACAATCCTTTTGTCAGGATTGCTAGAATTAAAGACCTCAACCGAGGTCTTTTTTTATAAGGAAACTATCATGCAAACACTTCATCAGCCATTTCGTCGTAAATTCTGTATCGGTGTGGCCGCAACTGCGGGTTTGGCTCTGACAGGTTGCGGCGTGATCCTACACCCTGAGCGCAAAGGTCAGGTTGATGGTGAAATTGATATCAGAATAGTAGCGCTAGATGCGATTGGGCTGCTGTTTTTCTTAATCCCTGGTGCTATTGCTTTTGCGGTGGATTTTGTCACGGGAACTATTTATCTTCCTAGTGGCAAAAAAAATCTAAGTGATGCTAAAACGATTCAGCTAGATAAAAACGCAATAACAGCTGAACAAATTGAACAGCAAATCAAGCAAGCAACAGGTGAGCATATTTCGCTTTCATCAGCCGCCGTACAAGTGCGTAGGGCTGATGACAAGCAGTGGCGGTCTTTGCAACAAGTGCTGAACACACAACAATATGCACAATTCATGCAAAACGCTGAGCATAAGATTCGCGTTGCCACGTTATAAGTGGATTATTTAACCATTTTCAACAACACAAAGCGTATTAAGCCAGAAAATGGTGTTACCAAATAGCGCACGAAACGAAACTTGCGCTGTACGGTATTTTGTAAGTCAGCAAAGCTGTGTTGTTGAAAATGGAGCAACTGTTCAGAAGCTTGCGTGTCCGCCCAATCGGCATACAAAGGCTTAGTGCCAAAATCCTCAGGGCGAAAGCGAATGCCTAATGCGCCAGACATGGTGTTCAATAAGTCTATATGGCGTATCTGGCAGCTTGCGCCACCGCCAATCAAGTGAATTTGTTGATGAGCGGCAGGGGTTTGCACCGCATTAGCAATCGCAGTTGCAATATCCTGCGGGTGAACAAACTCTACGCGATTATTAGCTGCAAGTTCCAACGCCATTTGTAACTGCCGTGTATTGGTATGAAACATACGTTCATCAACCGCAGCGCCCAAACGTAAAATACACCAATGCGGATAATGCTGTTGCAAGTATTGCTCACAAGCGATTTTTTGCTGCGAATAATGATCCGTCGCAATTACTGCATCATTAATCGTACGCGGCGGTGCTTCATGTTGACGCTCACCAAAAACAGCGAATGAGGAAGTAAACACGAATAGTGGTGGCTGTTCAAGGCGAGCGGCAATATCCATCATCGCGCAACTTGCTTCAACATTAATCGCCTGCGATAAAGTTGGCTGCTGCTCGGACAAGGGCGGGATAATGGCTGCCATGTGTACGATTACGTCTTGCCCTGCGATACATTGCTCTAACAAGGCCTTGTCGCGAATATCGCCCCAAACTAATTGAACTGAACCTTGATAGTTAGCGGCAGCTTTTTGATTGGCGGCATTGGGTAAGTCTAAGCAGGTAATTTGATGTCCGCGTTGCAACAAAGTATCTAACACGCGATTGCCAATATTGCCAAAAGCGCCGGTTAATAAAATTTTCATGATCAGTACCTTTTAACAATGTGTGGCAAGTAAGCCAGGTAAGAAACGACGGCGTAGATAATCGCGTAAAGCCGGCTCATCGCGCGGCAAGCTATGTTGGGTCATCACCATCGACAATACAATGCGCGTAATGGTTTCGGCGATTTCATCGCGATAGGGTAGTAAGGTGGGATTGCCAAATAAACACGCCTCAGTGCAATCGCGCATAATGCTCAAGCCAGTAGTTGATTGAAAAGCTTCAGCATTAATCCAAGGCGAAAAACTGGGATCGCCAACTAACCATAAAGCGGGGTCAGAAGGCAGCGTTACAATACAAAAAATCATGCCTTCTAAAATGCGTTGTTCTACGTTATCAAAACGCTGAATGTGCGCAAGTAAGGCGTTGGCAAAACGGTCACCCGCTTGCTGTAAGGCGGCGTAAATAACCTCGTCTTTATTTTTGAAATGATTGTAAACCGTTTGTCTTGCGCAATTCGCGGTACGGGCAATATCGTTTAGAGTAGTTTTTGCCACGCCTTGTTGAGTGGCGCAAATGATTGCCGCTTCCATCAATTTCTGACGTGTAGCGTTAAATTTTTCAGTATCAAAATTGTTTGGCGCTGGTTCAGGCATGTTATGAGATAGGCAATTAATGAGTTTTAATCTTGACACTATTTGAAAAAATGTCAATATTGTCTGGACGTTTATTTTAATAGTGTCCAATGGTGAGTGCGATGAGTTCACTTAAAGTGCGCAAGATTGATTTTCAGTTTGCTGATGATATTGCTTTGCAATGGTGTCCAGAGAATCCTTGGTGGGGTAACTTTGTTAATTACGCAACCTTGATTGCACCACCGTTTGAGCGCTATGTGATTCGCGCCACTCGTAGCGCATTGGGTGATATAAAAACCGCATCAGTGCGCGAGGAGGCAGAATTATTTTGTCATCAAGAAGCGCAACATTCCTTGCAACATCTTGCCCATCTTGCCGTGTTGACCCGTAAGTATCCAGGGCTTGAGCAAACTCGAATTGCAATACAAAACTCCTACGATCAGTTAATGGCCAATAAAAGCCAAGCCTTTCACCTCGCTTATGCCGCTACGATTGAGCTGATGTTTGGCCCTTCGGCTTGTTTTCTGATTGAGCAGCGTGAAGCATTATTTGGCGGTTCTGACCCGCGCATTGCCTCTTTTATGCTATGGCATCTTGTCGAGGAGTTTGAACACCGCCATTGCGCTATTAATGTGTATAACGAAGTGGTCGGCAGCCACTGGTATCGATTGAAATGTGTGCCCGCCATTATGGGGCACATTAACCAGCTTTATCGTCTCTGCATTGACGGTTTTGAACAGCATATTCCTAAAGAGGATTGGGACGAGGTAGGGCCAGTTGATACCGCGCGTATGTTCGATACCGTGCCGTGGCGTCATAAGTTGGAGTTAATCTATCAGCTCGCCTGTACGCTGTTGCCTTATCATAATCCTGACAGCGTGCGTCAGCCTGCCTGGGCAAAACAATGGTTTATCGATGAGGAAGCGGGAAAAAATATGGCGTTGTATTACCCGTAGCAGGGCTATTTTACAGCGCTTTAATGTGGCAAAAAACTTTACTTATTTAACACTGTTAAATTTTAACTTATCATAGCTCACCAACTTGATTAAACTGCTTTGCAAATCGAATAAAGCGAGGAACCGCCGTGAAAACCTACCTGATTGCTTTAGGCATATTACTAGCATTAGTTATTTGGATGCTAACGGGCTTGACCAAATCATCAGACAGTAAAACTGCTCAAGCAGAACCAGTTAGCAAGCCAGTAACCAGCGTGCGTGTTAAAGAAATTCAATCGCAATCCAAGCTAGTTACCATTGAGTTGCGTGGTCGTACCGAGGCGAAGCGTATTGTTGATATTACTGCGCAAATTGCTGGCGTATTAATCAGTACGCCAGTCGAAAAAGGCCAACGCGTTAAAAAAGGCGATTTGTTGTGTGAAATTGCCGAAGAAGACCGTAAAGCGCAATTGGCACGCGCCAAAGCCAATGTTGAGAAAGCGCAGCTTGATTTTGATGGTGCACAAAAATTATTCAACGACGGCATGATTTCCTCCTCCGCTTTAGCCAGTAACCGTGCTGTTCTAGAAAACGAAAAAGCCATGTTGCAATTAGCCCAACTCAATGTGCAGCATTTACAAATGCGCGCGCCGTTTGATGGTTTTGTCGAAAGTCGCCCTGCCAATGTCGGCGCACTGATTGAACGCGGACAAATTTGCGCGCGCCTAGTCGATGAGCAAACTTTATTGGCGACTAGCCAAGCCAGCGAAAAGCAAATTCAGCAATTGCAATTAGGCCAAGCTGCCAAGGTCAAACTAATTGATGGCACCATTATTAACGGCTCTATTTCTTTTATGGGTAGAACCGCCGATCCAACTACCCGTACCTATAGCGTAGAGATTGAATTAGATACCCAAGGTGTGCAGGTGCGCGATGGTTTGACCGCGCAAATCTCCTTGCCGATGCAAACGGTATTAGCGCACCACATCAGCCCAGCAGTTTTTGCGCTGAATGACAAAGGCGAGGTGAGTGTTCGCGTGGTTAATCAGAATGATGTGGTCGAAATGCTGCCCGTTAACGTGGTGGCCGAGGATATTGATGGAGTGTGGATTACTGGCTTGCCGAATAAGGTGCGCTTAATCGTGGTAGGGCAAGAGCTAGTTAGCGTTGGCGAAAGCGTTTCTGCAACGATGGCTCAATAAGGAATAAACGCATGAAATTCCTTAATACGATTATTACCGGCTATCGAACCACTCTTAGCCTCTTATTGATTTTGATGCTGGCGGGTATCTACTCGTATAAAAACTTGCCAGTTGAATCAACACCTGTTGTTGATGTGCCTTACATTTCAATTTTTATTCAGTTAGATGGCATTTCACCTGAAGATGGTGTGCGCTTATTAATTAAGCCTAGCGAGGTTGAGCTACGCAGCATAAAAGGCGTGAAAGAAATTAACGCGCGTGCGCTGGAAAACTACGCGCAAATTGTTATCGAGTTCCACGGTGATATTAAAATCGACAACGCACTCAACGATGTTCGTGCGGCGATGTCACGTGCGCAAGCAGATTTCCCAGAAAACACCAAAGAACCGGTGATCAAAGAATTGTCGTCTGACCTCTTTCCCGTGGTAGCGATTGGTTTAGTCTCGGAAGGTGCATCTGAGCGTGAATTGTATGCGTTTGCGCAAAAACTCAAACGCAAAGTGGAAGCGATTCCTGACGTTTTAACCGTGAACGTGAAAGGCGCGCGCGAAGAAGTTTTAGAGGTGATCGTTGATAGCGCGGTTTTACAAAGTTATAACATTCACAGTAACGAATTTATCAACGCGGTTAAATACAATAACTTGCTGATTCCAGCCGGTGAAATTGATACGGGTAAAGGCCGTTTCTCGGTAAAGCTGCCTGGCTTAATCGAAACCTATAAGGATTTGATGGAGTTGCCGATTAAATCAACGCCCGATACCGTTATTCGCTTAGGTGATATTGCTGAAGTGAAGCGCAGCTTTAAGGACGCTGACAATATTACCTTGATTAATGGCAGGCCAACTATTGCGTTAGAGGTCAGTAAGCGCGGCGGCAGCAACATGATCAATGTTGCCAATAACGTTAAAGCGATGTTGGAAAAACAAGACATTCCAAACGGCATGAAAATTGAAATCGTGTTTGACTCCACCCCGTTTGCTATTCAAATGGTGGAAGAGCTAGAGGGGAATATTCTCGCCGCGTTAATGCTGGTTTTGGTGATTGTGGTGGCATCGCTTGGTTTTCGCTCCTCGATTTTAGTCAGCCTTGGTATTCCAATTTCTACCCTGTGCGGCTTAACCGTTCTGTATTTGTTGGGCTACACCTTTAACTTCATGGTGCTATTTGGTTTGCTGTTGGCGCTAGGTATGGTTGTTGACGGCGCGATTGTTATTTCCGAATACGCTGATTGTAAAATGGCAGAAGGACAATCGCCGAGAGAGGCGTATATCAACGCATCGGTGCGGATGTTTATGCCGGTGACCATTTCAACCCTGACCATTCTTGCGGTGTTCCTGCCGTTGATGTTCTGGCCGGGCATTGATGGTCAGTTTATGCGTATTCTGCCGATTACTGTGTTTGCAGTTATCTTCTTCTCTTGGCTATACGCCTTGGTAATATTGCCAGTTTTAGGGGCGTTATTTGGCAAGTCACCCGCTAGCCTTGAAATGGTTGAGCAGTTAAACAAACTTGAACGCGGTGATTTGAGCGATGTTGGCGGCTTAACGGGACGCTATGTTGGTCTAATTCGAGCCGTGTTGGAAAAGCCGAAAAGCTCGCTGGTGGTGATGTTTTTTGCTTTGTTTAGTATTTTCTATTTATATGGGCAGTTTAATGCGGGTAGCGTTTACTTTACTGAAAGTGATGGTCAATTCGGCGAGGTAACGGTGAGTACATTGGGTAACTTATCTACCGAAGAAGCAGCCACTTTAGTTAAAGAAGTCGAAGCTATCGTGTTGGAGATGCCGGAAGTTATATCGTCTTATACAGCAGCTTATCCTGTGGGTATGGCGCAAGGTCGTCGTAATGCTTCGGAAGATGAAATTGGCTATTTATTGGTTGAATTAGATCTGCCTGAAAATCGCGATCGAAGCAGTGATGAAATTTTCTGGGATATACGCCAGCGTACCAAGCATTTGTCAGGTGTGCGTGTGCGTGCAGAAAGTTTGGCAGGTGGTCCGCCTATTCTGAGTGACATTCAAATACAGTTAAATGCTGAAACTCAAGAGATTTTAGAAACTGAAGCTAAACGTATTCGTCGCCATTTGGAAAAAGACATGGACGGCTTGGTTGATATTAGCGATACCCTACCCTTACCAGGTATTGAGTGGGAGTTGAATGTTGACCGTGCGCAAGCGGCTTTATACGGTATGAGCGTGATTGATGCGGGGCTTGCCGTGCAAATGCTGACCAATGGTATTTTGATTGGCACTTACCGTCCCGATGATGCCGAGGAAGAGGTGGACATTCGTATTCGTTACCCAGTTGATCAACGTAGTATTTTGGCGATTGATAGTGTGAATATTAATACCGCAATGGGTCCCGTGCCGATGAGTAACTTTGTTGAGCGTGTTGCTAAGCCGCGCGTTAACAAATTACAGCGTTCTAATGGCACGCCGATTGCCTCGGTATTTGCTAATACAGAATTGGGCGTATTGCCAAACGATAAACTGTTAGAAATTCAGCATTGGTTAGATACCGAAGCCCATATTGATCCGCGTGTGACGATTACTTTCCGTGGCGCTCAGGAGAACCAAGAGGAGTCGATTCAGTTCTTAAGTGTGGCTTTCTCGTTGGCGATGATGTTGATGTTGGCGTTATTATTGGCGCAGTTTAATAGCTTCTATCAAGCCTTTTTGGTGCTTTCAGCGGTGGTAATGTCAACGGCGGGGGTTTTCCTTGGTCACATGATTTTCCAACAGCCGTTCAGCGTGGTGCTTGGCGGTGTGGGGATTGTTGCGCTCGCCGGGGTTATCGTTTCTAACAATATTATTTTGTTGGATACCTACAATGATGTGCGTTTAAAACAACCGCATTTGTCGATT
>CAZMQC010000026.1:0-3147 GCA_964568295.1 uncultured Spongiibacteraceae bacterium
TCTTCGCCCAACAAGCGATTAACTAAGGTTGATTTACCAACGTTGGGACGACCAACCACAGAGATTTTGATGCCGTCCTCGTCTTCAACTTGTTCTTGCTCTTCAGGCTGAGGCAATAATTCAACAACAAATTCTAATAATGATTTAACCCCGCGCCCATGCGTCGCAGTAATCGGAAAAATATGTTCGCAACCCGT
Source organism: uncultured Spongiibacteraceae bacterium (assembly GCA_964568295.1). GTDB lineage: Bacteria > Pseudomonadota > Gammaproteobacteria > Pseudomonadales > DT-91 > DATCSZ01. The sequence continues at coordinate 198 of CAZMQC010000026.1, forward strand.
GGTGTAAAAGTCTGCCATGGCTGCATCGTAGTCAATGCCATCCACTTTATTGACCACTAGATAGAAAGGTTTTCCTAGCGTGCGCAAGCGTTGAATAATCCAGCGATCATCAGGCAACAAACCAGCTTTAGCATCGAGCAACAATAACGCAACATCGGCTTCTTTGACAGCTAACCACGACTGCTCCGCCATAGCGCGGTCAATGCCTAATTCCGTTTCCGTCAAACCGCCCGTATCAATCAACATGAAGCAGCGACCATCATAAACGGCTTCGCCATATTTTCTATCGCGAGTCAGCCCCGCGTAATTGGCAACAATCGCATCCCTTGAACCAGTAATACGGTTAAATAACGTTGATTTACCAACGTTGGGACGACCAATAAGCGCGACGACTGGAAGCATAGATAAACCTGTTATTTAGTTAGACTTTTGCCTAATTGGTAAGCTTTAAGACGTCCGTTATTTGCCAGCACATAAAAGCGCTCGCCCTCAACAAGAATAGTTGCTTTAACGCCACTTTTATGAATACGTTTACGAGCAACAAAGCGCCCGTCCACTTGTGATAATAAATGAATATAACCTTTGTAATCCGCTACTGCCACGTAAGTACTTAACACACTCGGCGCATTCGCTTTACGACGAAGCAAACCGGTTTGCGACCATTTCACATCGCCAGTACGTTGGTTATAAGCATTAATAATGGCATCGGAATTACTGACGTAAACATTGCCCATGCCTAACGCGGGCGAATGATAGCTCGACTCTTCCTCAGTCCATAAGAAATTGCCTTGCGATAGACTTAACGCAGCAAGTTGCCCTTGATAAGTTGCGGCATATAAAACATCACCTGCCAGAGCAACGCCGCCATCAATATCAACCAAGCGCTCAATCTCGCTTTCGCCTTTAGGCAGCGCAATTCTTGGCTCCCAACGTAGTTCGCCAGTATTCAAATCGAACAATGCAATACGCCCATTGGCTAAGCCAACCACTACAAAGTCAGCAAAAAATACAGGTGTGCTATTGCCACGCAGGGTCAAAGCAGGAACGTTACTCGCTTCGCGCCAACGTTGCATACCATCTCGCGTATTAAGATTATAAGTTTCACCGCTAACGGTTTGAAATACCAAATGCCCATCACGCACCGCAGGCGCAGCCACCAACTCACTATCTAAATCAAAGCTCCAAACTTGCTCGCCAGTCTTTTTATCCAAAGCAATCATCGCACCGTCCATCGCGGCAAAATAAACATGCTCCGCATCCACTGCCACACCCGCAGTTAAACGGCTTTTCAGACTAACCTTCCATTGTTTTTTGCCAGTTAACTTATCAAATTTAAAGATTTTACCTTCCGCAGAGGCGGCATAAATAGATTGTGCGTCGGTTGCTAAAGCAAACTGATGATAAAACTTGCCTATTTTGCCAACATTTTTCGACCATAAGGTATCAACCTTAATCTCGGCATGTATCGGTTCTAATTTGACGGGCTTAAGGACTTTACGCTTATTGGAACTACAAGCTGCTAGCAGCGTAACTGCTAACAGCAAGATGAATAGACGTGTGGTAAGTTTTACCATTATGGATTTTCAGGGTTTACTTTAGGGAATACTTTACTACTATCGGCATCACTGAGGCTGCTGATTTTAATTTCAAGTAATTGGGTATTGGTACCTTGCACTTGTTGCAACAAACTCAGCGCTTTTTGAAATGCCACTAACGCTTTGTTTTTTTCGCCTTGCAGCAAGTAAATATCACCTTTAGCCTGCTCATACATAGCACTATAACTATCAGCATCTTCTGCTAATAATTTGAGCGCCTTGTCATAATCACCTAACGACGCCACCACACGCGCTAAACGCAAGTTTGCTAAGGCGGTTAAGTTTTTGTCTTTGCTATTATCTTTAGCCCATTGCAAGGTTAACTGCGCTTGATCAAGTTTGTTTTCGCTTACTTCTAATTGTGCTTTAGCAAAAGCAGCATAACTCGCATAACGAGTATTTGGATACTCTTCCGCCAAACGCGCAAAAGTTGTGGCAAAACGCTGCTGATCAGCATCTGACTTATCTTCTTGAGCAGCAATCGTCACTATTTCACTGTAGTAAATACTGGCCGTTTCTTTTGCCGTAATCGTCGATTTTTTCCACGTTTGATAACCTGCGTAAGAGCCAATCACCACCACAATCGCAAGCAACAATTTACTGCCATGCTGTTGGATAAAACGCTTGATGTTTTCAATTTGTTCTTCTTCAGTGTGCGCCACAATGACTCCCAATCGTGCTTATGCCAATAAGGCTGTTATTTGCTCTACAAGTTCATTACTTGCAATGGTTTTTTGTTCTTGGTTTGTTTCTTCGCGCAGTGATTTAAGCACCACCACGCCTTGTTCTAATTCGTTACTGCCCATAATCAATGCATAACGAGCGCCACACTTATCAGCTTTTTTCATTTGGCTCTTAAAACTACCGCTGCCAGTATGGGTAATCATCTGCAAATTAGGCAACGCCAAGCGCAATTGCTCGGCTAATTGTAAGGCTTTGCTATATAAGTTGTAATCACCGGCAATGACAAAATAAATATCCACCAGTTGCTGTGGCTTTTGCTGATGCACGGCTTCAAGCAGTAAACATAAACGTTCTAAACCAATGGCAAAACCAACCGCAGGCACTGCATTTTTACCGCCAAGCTGTTGCACTAAACCGTCATAACGACCACCTGCACAAACCGTACCCTGTGCGCCCAGCGCATCGGTTACCCACTCAAACACGGTTTTATTGTAATAATCGAGGCCGCGTACTAAACGTTGGTTGACCTTATAGGTAATCCCTACCGCGTCTAACATTTGTTTTAACGCAGCAAATTCGGTTTTGGCTTCTTCATCTAAATAATCGTGCAACGCTGGGGCATTATCTAAAATCGCCTGCGTTTTAGCGCTTTTACTATCCAAAATTCGCAA
>CAZMQC010000026.1:3247-9556 GCA_964568295.1 uncultured Spongiibacteraceae bacterium
AAACGCCCTTTTTGTGGGTTTTCATAACGAAACATCGGCCCTTTATACCAAAGCCGTTGTTGTGCCTGATTATCTAATAAACCGTTTTGTAAACAGGCTCTTACGCAGCCCGCCGTACCCTCAGGGCGCAACGTAATACTATCACCATGTCTATCGTTAAAGGTGTACATTTCCTTTTCAACAATATCAGTGACTTCGCCGATTGAGCGCTTGAACAAATCGGTATATTCAACAATCGGCATACGAATTTCTTGATAACCATAGCTCGCCAATAACTTGGCGACATGCTGCTCAACAAATTGCCATAAAGCGCTATCAGCTGGCAATAAATCTGGCATTCCTTTAATATTTTGGAGAATACGCGACATAGAAGTTTGGATTAATTAGGTTCAGCAGCGAGTTTAGCTTCTTTTTCAGCTACTTTACGACGAATCATGCGCTCTAAACGATCCACTAATTCGCCTGATTCCTGTTCGATTTTATGATCACTTTGGCCTTCGTTGTAAACAAGATGATTGGGACTACCGCCAATCAAGCCCACATCGACTTCCTTCGCTTCACCTGGACCATTAACAATACAGCCGATAATCGACACATCAATTGAGGTTTGTACATCTTCCAAACGTCGCTCTAGCTCATTAACGGTTTTGATAACGTCAAAGTTCTGTCTTGCGCAACCTGGACAAGCAATAATATTTACGCCACGGGTACGCAAATGCAGCGATTTAAGAATATCGTAACCCACCTTGATTTCATCAACAGGATCAGCCGCCAATGAAACACGAATGGTGTCTCCAATCCCCTCAGCCAATAACATACCCAAGCCGACTGCTGACTTAACCGTACCAGAACGAAAACCGCCCGCTTCGGTAATACCCAAATGCAAAGGCTGTTCAATTAATTGCGCTAATTGACGATAGGCGTCCACCGCCATAAACACATCGGAAGCTTTAACGCTGACTTTAAAGTCTTTGAAATTATAACGATCAAAAAACTCGACATTATCCATCGCCGATTCAACTAAAGCTTTAGCGCACGGCTCGCCATATTTTTTCAACAAGCGCTTTTCTAGTGAACCCGCATTGACACCCACGCGGATAGGAATGCCGCGATCTTGCGCAGCCTGCAACACTTCTTTTACTTTATCTTCGCGACCAATATTGCCCGGATTGATACGCAAACAATCCACGCCCAACTCAGCAACGCGCAAGGCAATTTTATGATCAAAATGAATATCCGCAACTAACGGAACACTGACTTGTTGGCGAATTTTGCCAAACGCTTCTGCCGCGTCCATCGTTGGCACTGAAACGCGCACAATATCCGCACCCACCGCTTGCAATTGTTGAATTTGTGCGACTGTTGCCGCAACATCACAGGTATCGGTATTGGTCATACTTTGTACGCTAATTGGTGCATCGCCACCAACTGGTACATTGCCAACCATTATGCGACGAGACTTACGTCGTTTAATGGTGATTTCAGATTTCATGGACTATGATTTTCCTACAGTAAAATGGGCTGTATTAGCCGAAGCATCAATCTCAACAGATTCGCCATTATAACTGAGTTCAACCCCAGGCGCATAACCCAAAGTAATACGAAACGGTGGTTTGCCTGAAATTTTTAATTCTTCATTAGCGCGCTGCAAGGACGAATAAACTGGTTGATTATCGCCATCAACCACTTCAACCCAACAATCTGCCGAAAAACGGAATTTTAATTGCGACAACTCGCCCAACTCTTCTTGCATTTGCCCATCTTGAGATAGCAATTGCATCTCTGGCATAAAACTCAAGGTTGGCTCATCTTCTGGCAAGGCATCCAAATGGCTAATATGGGTAGTACCCACAGCGGTATCAACCACTAACCCAGTTTTTTGCATATCATCCTTAACCAATTCGGGCGTCAATAACGCCAATACGGTAAAGAGCATGATGGTAGCCGCCAGCCCGTACAATGTTCGGTGTTTGCGGTGCTGACTTTTAACTGAATTTCTTTCTAATAGCGGGTTTTCTTGCGAATAAACATGCTGCTGATTTAACTGATAATCTGCTATCAACGTCTCAGCATCGAGCTTTAACAACTGCGCGTAGCGACGCAAATAGGCAACTACATAGCCTTTGCCATGTAGCTTTTCGTACTCACCTGCTTCTAATGCAACAACAACAGCCACCGTCATATTCAACTGCTCTGCAACAGCTTCAACGGTCAAACCTAATTGTTCTCGCTCTATCGTCAAACGTTGATTTGGCGGAACCACACACTCGCCCACTCAAGTCACCCCTATTATTCTATTTATTCTCAGCTTTCTTTAATGCTAAATAATCTAAATATTCTTGTGAATATGGATACAAATTCTTTAAAACCAAGGCATAGCTTGCTTCTGCATTTCTATCTTGGAAAGCTATCGCTAGCTTGATGCCTAACAATAAAGCATCCGCACTCGATTGCTCAACTTTTTCACGATATTGCTCAAAGTAAGCTTGCGCTTTTGGATAGTTACCATTATTAAACTCTGTTTTCGCTAATTCAAGCAGTGGAGGCGCAAAATTACGATCAATTGCAATGGCTTTTTGATAATTACTTATCATTTCTTTATTTTTTCCCAGCAATTGCGCACAAACAGCCATCTGTTGGTACACCATAGCACGCTGCGGGTAATAAATATCATCAGCTACTTTTTGTAGATGTTTATACGCCTCAACATAATCTTCTTGACGCATCAAATAATAACCATAGTTCGCACGACCACGGCTATAACTAGGATCAAGCTTAAGCATTTTCTTAAAATGCGTATTAGCGCGTTTGTAATCAGTCACTTTCTCTAACGACAACGCCAAAACCTCGTGCACACGCGGCGAATTCGGATCAACCTCTTGCGCGCGTTGTAATTCTGCAATCGCTTCAGAGTTTTTGTCATCTTGTAAGTAAATCAACGCAATTTGTACACGCGCTTCCACTTCTTTCGATTTCGATATTTTGTCTTTGTAGAGCGGCTTAACCTCGCTTGTCGTAGAACAAGCTACCAAAGCCAAAACACAACATACAAGCAATAATCGCTTCAACATCCTTTCACCCTTACAATATGCGCTTAACGCTATCATTCGCTTTCGCGCGATAGCGCTCACTGCGGCGAGTTTTATCTTCTACTTGCCCAACCAACTGCCCACAGGCTGCGTCAATATCGTCGCCGCGCGTAGTACGAACCACAGTTACAAAACCTGCATCCACCAAAACGTTTTGAAAACGACGAATTGCGTTCTGACTCGGCCGGCGATAATCCGACAAAGAAAACGGATTAAACGGTATCAGGTTAATTTTGCAAGGAAAGTCTTTTAACAGTGCAGCTAATTGCTGCGCATGTTCAACTTGATCGTTTACATCCGCAATCAAGGTATATTCAATCGTGGTGACTCGGTGCGTATCCGTTTGCGCATTCATATAATCGCGACATGCATCAAGCAACATGGCAATTGGGTATTTGCGATTAATCGGCACTAGCTCATTACGCAGTTCATCATTTGGCGCATGCAAAGAAACCGCCAAGGAAACATCGGTCACTTCTGCCAACTTGCGCAAGGCAGGTACTACGCCCGATGTACTCAGAGTAACGCGGCGTTTGGAGATACCATAACCCAAGTCATGCATCATCAAATTCATTGCAGTTACGACGTTATCGAAATTCAACAAAGGCTCGCCCATGCCCATCATAACCACGTTAGTTACGCGACGTTTAGCGCCTTGTTTTAATGAATCGAATGATTTAGCAGCCAACCAAACTTGCCCAATAATTTCCGACGCTTTTAAATCACGTTGAAAACCCTGTTTACCGGTTGAGCAAAAACTACAATCCAGCGAGCAACCCACCTGCGATGAAACGCAAAGCGTACCGCGATCGCCATCTGGAATAAAAACAGTTTCAACGCTACTGCCGCCTGTCACTTGCATCAGCCACTTGCGGGTACCGTCGAGAGAATCTTTTTGAAAAAGAATTTCGGGAGCGCGAATCTCAACAATATCAGCTAGCTTTTCTTTCAGCTTTTTACTGATATTAGTCATATCCTCTAAACTTTCCGCGCCAAGGTGATGAATCCACTTCATCACCTGCTCAGCACGAAAACGTTTCTCACCGAACACCGCAAAAAAACTCAGCAAATCCTCGTAGGACAAACCTAATAAATTCACTTTCCCCGTATCAGGGTCAAGAAATCGAGCAATAGCCTGTTGTTCTTCAGCGGTTAGCATAAATTAACGAGAAACTATCTCACTCTCATTAAAGAAATAGCTAATTTCACGCGCAGCCGATTCAGCGGAATCAGAGCCGTGTACCGCGTTAGCATCAATGCTTTCAGCGAAATCCGCACGAATAGTACCTGGCGCCGCATCTTTAGGGTTAGTTGCCCCCATCAACATACGATTTCTAGCAATCGCATCTTCGCCTTCCAATACTTGCACAATCACAGGACCTGAAGTCATGAACTGTAATAAAGCTGGGAAAAATGGGCGTCCTTCGTGCTCTTTATAGAAACCCGCTGCATTTTGCTCGTCCAACTGCAACATTTTTGCAGCAACAACTTTCAAACCATTTTTCTCAAAACGGCTATAAATTTGACCAATGACGTTTTTAGCAACTGCGTCTGGCTTAATAATTGATAACGTGCGTTCCACCGCCATAACCTAACCTCTACCTAATAAATCAATAAAAAAATCGCGACATTATATGTAAAATTACTGCAAATAGATAATAAATTATCCTTGATGATTCGCCAGCGGGACGATACCTACGGCTTTTCTAACATTTGCCAACTGCTGACTAGCAAAACCACGCGCCTTTATCGCGCCCTTTTGCAAAATATCCTCAACCTCTTGCAGGTGGTTGATATAGTATGCGTAACGCTCGCGCGCCTCACTGATTTCACTATCAATCAAGGCATGTAATTCTTTTTTAGCCTGCCCCCATGCAATACCTGCGGCAAATTGCTCGCGCATATATTGCTCTTGCTCTTTACTCGCAAACGCCTGCCAAATCTCAAACAAGGTTGAATCATCAGGATTTTTAGGCTCGCCTGGTTCAAGTAAGTTCGTGACAATTTTATTAATCGACTTTTGTAACTTTTTCGACGTGTCAAATAAAGGAATGGTATTACCGTAGCTTTTTGACATTTTGCGTCCATCTAATCCTTTGAGAACAGCCTCTTCACCAACCACGGCTTCGGGCAATACAAACGTCTCGCCAAATAGATAATTAAAACGCTGGCCAATATCACGCGCCATCTCGATATGCTGCACTTGGTCTTTGCCCACAGGAATTTTCTGACCATTAAACATTAAAATATCGGCAGCCATCAAAATAGGATAAGTAAATAGCCCCATGGTTATGCCCTTATCAGGGTCTGCGCCTTCCTCGTCTAAATTCTCTTGCACGGCTGCTTTATAAGCGTGGGCGCGATTCATTAAACCTTTGGCAGTAACGCAAGATAAAACCCATGCCAATTCGCCAATTTCTGGAATATCTGATTGGCGGTAAAACACCGCATTATCGGTATCTAAACCGAGCGCCAACCAAGTTGCTGCAATTTCTTTGGTCGATTGCTGCACTTTTTCTGGCTCATGGCATTTCACTAACGCATGAAAATCCGCCAAGAAATAAAAAGATTCAATATCGGGGTTACGACTTGCTTCAATCGCAGGGCGAATAGCGCCCACGTAATTACCTAAATGCGGAGTACCAGTAGTGGTAATACCCGTCAAATAACGTGTTTTACTCATGATGATTATTTAGTTTTCAGCAAAAAAAAGGCATTATAGCGAAAATCCATGTAAAAGACTTAGAGAGCCTATGAACAATTTCCAAACCATTGAATTATCTATTGATCAAGCGATTGCGCGTTTAACACTCAATCGCCCCGATGCTGCTAACGGTATGAACTTGCTGATGGCGCAAGAGATTCTACAAGCGGTTAATGTTTGCGAACAGCAAAGCGACTTACGCGTTTTATTGATTAACGCCAATGGCAAAATGTTTAGCGCAGGCGGCGACGTTAAAAGCTTTGCTAATGCAGGTGAAAACATCGTTACTGAAATTCGCCAAATTATGCACCACCTTCATGCTGCGGTTGCGCAACTTGCACAGCTACCCTGCCCTGTCGTTATTGCGGTAAACGGTATGGCAGCAGGCGCCGGTTTTAGCCTTGCTTGCGGCGGCGATATTGTTCTAGCTGCTGAATCAGCGCAATTTACTATGGCTTATACCGCCATTGGCTTATCGCCCGATGTTGGCGCATCGTGGTACTTACCACGCCTTGT
>CAZMQC010000026.1:9656-12234 GCA_964568295.1 uncultured Spongiibacteraceae bacterium
TTGCCATACTGCGCAACTAACTGCTGCACATGCTGCAACTCTGCATCCGTCAGACCATCATGTTTAGTCTCTAACGCACTACTTCTACGCATACGCCAAGCAGCAAGCAAACCAAGCGCCAATAAAAATAAAGGGGCTGTCCATAATATCCATGTGTATTGGTCTAGCGGCGGGCGATACAGTACGAAATTGCCATAACGTTGCACCATAAACTCTAAAACTGCTTCATCGCTTCGCCCTTCTAGCAGCAAGCGGTGCAATTCTCGGCGTAAGTCCTGCGCAATCGGCGCATCGGAATCGGCAAGATTTTGATTTTGACATTTAGGACAACGCAATTCATCAATCAAATGCTGGTAGCGTTGCTTTTGTTCTTGGTTTTCAAACTCATACACATCAACGGCGGCAAAACTGGTCGCGCTCAATATGAGGCAAAGTAGCAATAAACTTAAACGTTGCATATTATTTCTCTAGCAATTTTTGATAGATGGGTTGCAATTGCTTTTGCCAAACTTGCTCGTCTAAAACACCGGCATGGCGATAGCGGATAATACCTTTACTATCCACCAAATAGGTTTCAGGCGCACCGTAAACCCCTAAATCCAAGCCCAACTTGCCATCCTCATCATAAATATTTAACCAATAAGGATTGCCCAGCTGGTTTAGCCATTGCAGCGCTTTGCCACGTTCATCTTTATAATTAACGCCAATAATACGCACGCCTTGCTTTTGCAACTGCATAAAAAACGGATGCTCTACGCGACAAGAAACACACCAAGTCGCCCAAACATTAAGCAAATACGGTTTGTCGCCCAACATCTCTGGGCTAAGCTTTTGCTTATCGGTTTCTAACGCTTCCAAATAAAACGCGGGCACCGATTTATTCAGCAAAGCTGAGGGCAAGTCTCTTGGGTTGTAATCTTCTTTGGTCAGCGTATGAACAAACACCGCCATCAAGATAAAAAATAAGACTAGCGGAATAAATAGCTTGAGTCGTTTAGCCATGTTTGCGATACCTTTTGTCAAACATCGCCAAACAACCACCTAGCGCCATAAAAATCCCACCCAGCCAGATCCAACGTATCAGCGGTTTATACTGCAAACGCACGGACCAAGCACCATTTGCCAACGGCTCGCCTAGCGCCACAAATAAGTCGCGCGATAAACGCGCATGAATAGCGGCCTCAGTCATCACGTTATCCATTTGCGAAAAATAGCGTCTTTTTTCTGGGTACAAATCGGCGATATGTTTTTCTGCTTGAAAAACTTTTACTAAACCTTGCTCGGCGGCGTAGTTCGGCCCTGTTACGGGTTTGCTGCCCTGAAACTCAAAACGATAACCTTCAATCACCATACTATCGCCCACTTCCATACGCACATCTTGTTGCACACCATCAATGCTCACAATCGCAATACCAATCGCGGTGACTATCAAGCCCAAATGCGCTAATTGCATACCATAAAATGACAAAGACAAGCGCTTCAATCCTACAGCGATTGACTGCGCATGACGGGTTTTATGCCAAAAATCAAACAGTTGCGAAGCCAATAAGAAAGCGGCGAGCGCCAAGGCTGCAAAAACAGGCGCAGTAATAGGCAAGCCGTGAATCAATACAAACACGCCGAGAAAAACTAATAGCAGTGGCAGCACTTTCTTAGCCATATCGGTTAAGTAGCCGCGATTAGTGCGTTTCCAGTGCAGCAAAACACCTAAAGGTAACAACAACATCAACAAAAACATCAGCGGTATAAAAATCGAATCGAAGTACGGCGGTCCAACTGAGTATTTGCCTAAATCCAGTAAATCGGCAGCCAGGGGAAATAAGGTTCCCACTAACACCGATAACGACGCAACTAACAAGATAATATTATTTGCCAATAAAAACATATCTTTGGAAAGCCAAGAGAAACCACTATGACTCACGACGGTTGGCGCGCGCAAAGCAAACAAAATCAACGAGCCGCCAACCACAAAGCTTAAAAAGCCCAGAATAAACAAACCACGCCCAGGGTCAGTGGCAAACGCATGTACCGACGTCAGCACGCCTGAACGCACTAAAAATGTACCTAACAAGCTCAGCGCAAACGCAAAAATCGCCAATAAAATCGTCCAGTTTTTAAACGTGCCACGTTGTTCGGTTGCTGCTAGCGAGTGAATAAGCGCCGTGCCCACCAGCCAAGGCATAAACGATGCGTTTTCTACGGGATCCCAGAACCACCAACCGCCCCAGCCCAATTCGTAATACGCCCACCAACTGCCCAAAGCGATACCCAGCGTCATAAAAATCCATGCTGCGGTTGTCCAAGGCCTAGTCCAACGCAACCAAGCGCTATCAAACTCACCGCTTAATAATGCTGAAATAGAGAAAGCAAACGCTACAGAAAACCCAACATAGCCCATATACAACATCGGCGGGTGCATAATCATGCCAATATCTTGTAATAGTGGGTTTAAATCGCGCCCTTCAAGCGGAATATTCGGCAAAGCACGTTCAAACGGATTCGAGGTTAATAGGCTAAACAATACAAAGCCAACTGCAATCATGCCCATAATCGCCAATACACGGGCGCGCATATCCAA
>CAZMQC010000026.1:12334-13840 GCA_964568295.1 uncultured Spongiibacteraceae bacterium
GGCACAGCGCTCGCCATCATGCGACGGTCATTAACATAAGAACCTGCTAAGGGAATGGTTGCTAATAAACCCGAAAAAATAAGGGCTAAAATCAGCAAAAAGTGGCCAATTTCGGCTAACACAATTATTTTTCCCCTTTAGAAATCGCTTGATGCTGTTTTTTCAGCGTATCATCTACTTCAGGCGGCATATAATTTTCATCGTGTTTTGCCAATACTTCATCAGCCATAAAAACACCGTCTTCGCTTAACTTACCTGCGACCACAACACCGTCTTTTTCAGCAAACAAAGCTGGCAAAATCCCTTTGTAGCTCACAGGAATGCTAGCGTGGTGATCATAAATTTCAAAATGTACGGTTAAACCATCGTCTTCGCGCTTTACCGAGCCTTCTTTAACCATACCCCCAGCGCGAATACGCTGTCCAACAGGCGCTTGCCCTTGCACAATCGCTTCTGGCGCATAGAATAAATTTAAGTTATCACGTAACGCATAAAACAATAAGCCCGTCGCAAGCGAGCTACCAATCACAATACTTAATACAATCAATAAACGCTGTTTACGTTTCGGGTGCATCGCCATTATTGATTCTCCTCAGCTAACATTCTGCGCTGCTTAATAGCAGCAAAAACCTTACGTTTTTTTTGCAAGGGATAAAGCGCCAGCGCAGTTAAACCAAGCAATACGATGGCATAGCACGCCCAAACAAACACGCCATGCCCCGACATAGTGAGTAAATCTTGGAAACTATCAAAATACATTATTTCACCAAATCTTGAACCCAGCGGGTTTTCTGTTCACGCTCAATAATTTCGGCGCGCGCATGCAGCATCACCAACACCGCATAAAACAAATAAAAACCAATAATCATCACCAACAGCGGCCACCACATATCAGCGTGAATACTGGGCTTTTGCGTTAATTTAATGGTTGCTGGCTGATGCAGGCTGTACCACCAATCGACCGATTTATAAATAATCGGAATATTAACCGTACCCACCAAGGCCAAAATCGCAGCGGCTTTACTGCCTAATTCATCGCGCTGGTAAGCGCTTGCCAAAGCAACTACGCCCATATACAGGAAGAACAACACCAACATGGATGTTATTCGAGCATCCCAAACCCACCAAGTTCCCCAAGTCGGCTTACCCCATATTGCGCCAGTTACTAAGGCTAAAAATGTCATCACAGCGCCAATCGGTGCAGCAACGCGCAACACAATTTCTGCCATTTTCATACGCCAAATAAGAAAAACTGCGCCCGAAATCGCCATTAAATAATAACCAGCGAGCGCTAAAAATGCGGTGGGCACATGAATATAGATAATACGGAAACTATTGCCCTGTTTGAAATCTTCGGGGGCAAATGCCAAGCCCCAAACCGCACCAGTCATTAACAAAGCAAGGCTTAAAATCGACAACCAAGGTAGCAAGGTAGAGCTGATTTGATAAAACCAACGGGGTGAGCCTAATTTATGGAAAAACTGCCACATCACAACACCTGCTCTA
>CAZMQC010000027.1:0-1594 GCA_964568295.1 uncultured Spongiibacteraceae bacterium
CAAAGCAAACGTACTGCGCTTTACCAACAAGCGTTAGACAATCTTCTGCAACAACAGCATGGCTATTATTGCCAATGTTCGCGCCAACAGCTCAGCAACTGCCAAGGTTACTACAACGGCCACTGCCGCCATTTGCAATTAACAAAAACCAACCACAGTGCTGTTCGCCTTAAAACTGATGCTTTGCTAGACACTTGTTTTATTGATCGTTTGCTGGGTGAACAAAAAGAACCGCACGCCCCTAACGGCTGCTGCCATGACTTTGTTATTTTCCGCCGCGATGGGTTATTTGCCTATCAACTCGCTGTTGTCGTGGACGACATCGCTCAAGGTGTTACCGATATTGTGCGAGGCAGCGATATTTTAGACTCCACCTTCAAGCAAACTTGGCTATATCACTACTTTGGTGAAACGCGACCTAACTATTTGCACTTACCCGTACTTGCTTTCGCCAATGGACAAAAACTAAGCAAACAGAACAAAGCGGAAGCAGTTAACTTACAACACTGCAAAGACAATTTGCTACTAGCATTAAGTCAACTCAAGCAAACCCTACCGCCAAGCAATAAACAGCATTCACTCGATGATATTTTGCAATGGGCGATTGAACACTGGAATATCCAAGCCATTCAACGTCAATTGTTTATTGCTGTATAATCAAACTTTTATTGCGACAGCACGAGCGCTCATGTATATCCACCGTGGACTTCTTTTACTTATCGTGACGGTTTTTATTTTGTCACCGTTTATTTCTAATTGGCTCATTCAAAGTCCCACGGCTTGGTATCGCCCCTTTATCGCTTGGTTTGCTTTGATTGTGGTGGCGTATTTCGCCCAATCGCTCTCCAAGCAACGAGGTGAGCATGATTAGCTTAACCACACTGCTATTCGTTAGCATCGCTTACCTTGGACTCATTTACCTCTCTGCTGTCTTAATTGAAAAAAGTTCTTGGCGCAAAAAAATCATCGACTCGCCGATTACTTACGTTTTATCACTCGGCGCGTATGCCAGTATTTGGGCGGTTTTCGGCGTTACCGAAATAGCGAATCAACAAGGTTATTTGTACATCGCCTACTATTTTGGCGGCTCATTATTATTTATTTTTGCACCCTTGATTTTACAACCGATTGCAAGCATTTCCCAAAGCCAGCGCCTCAACTCACTGGCCGATTTATTCAGTTATCGCTACAACAGCCAGTGGGCTGGCATCTTTGTTACGCTCGGCACCTTGTTAATCACCCTGCCGTTATTAAGCTGGCAAATGAGTATTGCCAATAATGTGGCAAACTTCTTAAGCCAAACCCCTCATGCAGAGGCTAATTCACAGCTACCCGCCTTATTGCTCTGTTTTTTTACGGCAGTATTTGCTATTCATTTTGGCGGTAAAAAACATCAATTCCATGACAAGCACGACGCCTTGGTTTTCGTCAGCGCCTTTCAATCGCTGATTAAACTAGTCATTCTTCTAGCCTTGGGTTTTATTGCAGTTTTTTATATTTTTTCGTCGCCTGTCGAATTAGAGCAATGGCTTGCAACGCAACCCACAACCATGGCCATCCTGAGCGAATCCCTAGATGACGTTAATATCCGCAC
>CAZMQC010000027.1:1694-4370 GCA_964568295.1 uncultured Spongiibacteraceae bacterium
TAGCGGCTGCCAGCAGCGCAATAATTGCCATTCTGATTGCCGTTGCCTCAATGTGCAGCAATCATTTAGTTTTACCTTTTTTTGCCAACCAACAAAAACAACATTCGCTCTTCCAACTCGGTCTCATTCGCAGCCTGATTATCATCCTACTGACGGGCACGGCTTTTTTACTGCATAGCCAGTTTTTTAATCATGTCAGTTTTAAGTATTTTTACTACGCAGCTTATATCGCTATCTTCCAATTTTTGCCTGGTATTTTAGCCACTTTGTATTGGCCGAAAGGCAATCGTAATGGACTGCTTGCAGGATTAACCACTGGCTTCGCCTTTTGGTTAATCACCATTGC
Organism: uncultured Spongiibacteraceae bacterium; assembly: GCA_964568295.1. Classification (GTDB taxonomy): domain Bacteria; phylum Pseudomonadota; class Gammaproteobacteria; order Pseudomonadales; family DT-91; genus DATCSZ01. The sequence continues at coordinate 2,041 of CAZMQC010000027.1, forward strand.
TTTTCCGATTAGTTTGCCACAATCGTTTATACCAAACTGGTTAGCGCAGTTGTTTTTCTCTTTGGGCAATGACTACTGGGCGCTATCTGCCTTATATAGCTTGGCGCTCAACACATTGGTTTTTGCCGTTGTATCTTGGCTGACACAAAGCGATGAAGAGGAAATGACCGCTGCCAAAAACTGTGCACAAAATAAAATCGACCTCCCCAATCGCTTCCATCTCGCCTTAAATAACGTGCCAAGTTTTATTGACAATTTAAGCAAGGCAATTGGCACTGAAATAGCGCAACGTGAAGTGCAACAAGCGCTAAAAATACTAAGCATGAACCATGAGGAAACACGCCCGTTTGCTCTCAGATTGTTACGCAGGCAAATTGAAGTGAATTTATCAGGTTTGTTTGGCTCAACCGTTGCTAGACAAATCGTTAATCAACATTTGCCCTATGTAAAAGGTGCGCCCAGCGCAGGTATTCACGATATTCAGCTTATTGAGCATCGCCTAGAAAAAACACCACTGGCATTAACGGGCATTGCACAACAACTCGACAAACTCAGGCTTTATCATCGCAACACCTTAGAGCAACTACCGATTGGCGTTTGCACGTTAAGTAATACGGGCGAAATCTTGATGTGGAACAAAGCCATGCAAGCCCTGACAGGCATCGCCACTAACGACATCATTGGCTCTAAACTCAGCGCGCTGGCTGAACCTTGGCAAACCGTTTTTTGCCAGTTCTCACAAAACCAAGAAAACAGCAGCTACCACCAAAGCATCGCCATTGATCAAGAAGTTCGTTGGTTTAATTTACGCAAAGCCAATGCGCTTAACACCAGTAGCCAACTCAATAACCATACATTTCTAATCGAAGAAACTACGGAACGGGTCAAACTAGAACAAGAGTTACTGCATAGCGAACGACTAGCGTCAATTGGTCGTCTCGCTGCGGGAGTTGCGCATGAAATCGGCAATCCCGTGACTGGCATTGCTTGCTTGGCGCAAAACCTTAAATACGATAGCGACCAACCCGAAATCACGGAAGCAGCTAAAGATATTATTGCGCAGACTCAGCGCATCACCCGTATTATCCAATCACTGGTCAATTTTTCGCATTCTGGCTCTAACCGACTCGAATTCACCCCCACACAGGTTAATTTATTTGATTGCGCCAATGAGGCGATTCATCTGTTGTCACTCAACAAAGATTTACCCGTGCAGCTCATTAACAATGCCATTGACAATCCGCTCTATGTGCAAGGAGATACTCAGCTACTCCAGCAAATGTTTATCAATCTACTCACCAATGCTTTAGATGTAATCAACCCCGTTCAGGGCTCGATAAACTTAAGCAGCCAACAAAACAATAACGCCGTTACCCTCCACATTGACGATAACGGCCCTGGCATTCCTGCGGGCTTGCACAATCAGATTTTTGAGCCTTTTTTTACCACCAAAGAAGCTGGGCACGGTACAGGTTTGGGACTTGCGTTGGTTTATGGCATTATTGAAGAACATAACGGTCATATTCAATTGCAAAGCCCTAACCCCGCAACCGCTAATGGCAGCCGTTTTATCATTCAGTTTCCAACACAGATTGACGCATTATGAAACACATTTTAATTGTCGAAGATGAGCCCATTATCCGTAACGCGCTGAAACGCCTGCTGGAGAAAAACGACTACCGTGTTTCAGAAGCCGCCTCGGTTGCTGAAGCAGTAAGCCAGCTAAACAAAGAAACCATTCATCTGGTTATCAGCGATTTGCGCTTGCCCAACGCACCTGGCACCGACTTAATTCATCGCGCCGGTGATACGCCTGTTCTGATTATGACCAGTTACGCCAGTATGCGCTCTGCTATCGACTCCATGAAAATGGGCGCTGTTGACTACATTGCTAAACCGTTTGACCACGATGAGCTGCTTGAAACGGTTAGCAAGATCTTAGAACAACATGCCATCAACGAGCAGCAACCAAACGCAGAAACCAGTCAAGTTACCCACCAACAAGGCATCGTAGGCAAAAGTCCCGCTATCCGCAAAATTTTCAATCAGCTGAAAAAAGTCGCACCCACCGATTGCAACATTCTGATTCAAGGCGAAACAGGCACGGGCAAAGAGCTGATTGCACGTGCTGTGCATCATTTAAGTTTGCGCAAAAACAAACCTTTGATTAGCGTTAACTGCGCCGCCATCCCTGAATCCTTAATCGAATCAGAATTATTTGGTTACGAAAAAGGTGCATTTACTGGCGCTAATACTAACCGTATCGGCTTAATCGAAGCGGCAGACCAAGGCACTTTGTTTTTAGATGAAATCGGCGAGCTACCCTTAGA
>CAZMQC010000027.1:4470-8240 GCA_964568295.1 uncultured Spongiibacteraceae bacterium
GGCAATATTCGCGAAATGGAAAACGTTATTGAGCGCGCGGTCATTCTGAGCGACTTTGATGAAATTTCGCACGACGATTTAGATATTGACGTTAAATTGGTGAGTGTCGAAACATTGCATAATGAATTTGGTTTTGATGATAGCGAGCAAGAACGACCTAGCACTGCTTTTTTTGATACCGAGGAAGAAGGCTTATCCCTTGAGGATTACTTCCAGAAGTTTATTTTAGAAAACCAAGAACGTATGAGCGAAACTGAATTAGCACGTAAGCTGGGGGTTAGCCGAAAGTGCTTATGGGAACGACGTCAGCGCTTAGGCATCCCTAGAAAAAAATAAATGACTTAACTGATGGGTAACAAGGTAACACTTGGCGACTGTGCATCGGACGCATAAAAACAAGAGAATACCACCAAACCATTGATTTACATATAAATACAAAAGTTGGCACACGTATTGCTATAGTATATTCACAATAATAATAAAAAATACCCATAACAATAATAACAACGATAATAATAAAAATAACAAAACGGCTTAGTACAAAAAAGGGAACCCTCGGGTTCCCTTTGCTTTATCTGTAACTTACATCGCCAAACTGTTACCCGCAGTGTTAAAAGGTAACAACCCCACACAATTTGCTTCATTTTTAAAAAACAAAAATTCACACAAACCCATGTTTTGCATGGATTTAATTAAAGCTGGCACAGCAATTGCTAAATATCCAACAGAATAATAATAAAAAATGCTAAAACAATAATAACAACGACAATAATAAAAATAACAGTAACGGCTTAGTACAAAAAAGGGAACTTCGGTTCCCTTTGCTTTTATTCAATCTAAGTAATTTATTTACCTGCTATTCCCTGCTAAGATTGCACATCATTATCAGGAGAAGACCTTTTACAGTGCCCAACAAAAGTCTCAAGCCCATCAGCGGATTAGATCAAGCTCGTATTTACCAACCTCATGAGCACCCCCTATCTGAAAAACACATTAGTCCGTTCGCCCTCTCTGTGATTAGCACGCTGAACAAACAAGGGTTTAACGCCTTTTTGGTGGGCGGCGCGGTACGCGACTTATATCTAGGCAAAAAACCCAAAGATTTTGACGTTGCTACCGACGCTAAACCTGAAGAAATCATCAAAATATTTAAGCACTCACGCATCATTGGACGGCGCTTTCGCATTACTCATGTTGTAAAAGGCAGAGAGATTATTGAAGTAACCACTTTCCGTGGTGACGCATCAGGATTAAAGCCAGCGGCTAACAAAAGTGGCATCTTAATTCGCGACAACGCCTTTGGTACCGTTGCCGAAGACGCAAAGCGTCGCGACATCAGTATTAACTCGCTTTATTTCAATCTGCTTGATCATTGCATTTATGATTTCAATCAAGGCATTGAAGACTTGCAGGATAGAAAAATTCGCATCATCGGCGACGCCAAGCAACGCTATACCGAAGATCCTGTGCGGATTTTGCGCGTATTGCGCTTTCAAGCAAAATTAGGCTTTGAACTTGATGCCGAGAGTTACTCGGCTATTGCTGAATGCGCCCCGCTACTGCAGCTGATCTCCAAGGCACGCTTATTCGACGAATCCATCAAGCTATTCTGTAACGGTTATAGCGCTCCTGTTTTTAAACTGCTACAGCAGCATGAATTGCTTGACGTAGTGATTCACGATCCGCATCTCATTACCGATAACGAACAGGCGTATAAATTGGTTTTATCAGCATTTCGCAATAGCGATCTACGTGTGGCGCAAGATAAAACCGTATCACCGGTGTTTGTCTTTGCCGTAATTTTTTGGCCGCATCTCACCCAACAACTTAAGCATTTAGCCAACCAGCACGAAAAATTGCATGCACTGCAACAAACCGCAGAAAGCTTGTTTAAACGCCAAAAGAAAACCAGCGAAATTACTCGTAGAATTCAAGAAAACATTATTGATATTTGGCAATTACAAATTCACCTGGAACACCACTACCATAAAAAAACAGCTTACGAACTACTCAAGTTTCCACGTTTTCGTGCCGCTTATGATTTTCTGGTATTACGCGCTCAAGTCGGTGAAGTTGAGCAAGCTATCGCCGACTGGTGGACGCCCATTGCCGAAACAGCCAGTGCCGAACCTGCGCAACCCACCATGCGCCCTGTTCGCAAACGCAAGCCCAATAAAAACCGAATATGACTCTTACATATATCGCTCTTGGCAGCAATTTAGAGCAGCCCTTGCTGCAAGTCACCCAAGCCATTACTGCCCTCAAAACACTGGGCAATCTGCAAGCGCAATCGCCTTGGTATCGCTCGCAAGCCATAGGTCCTGCTGATCAACCGGACTATATTAATGGCGTTGTTGCGCTAGAAACCGAATTAAGTCCGCACGAACTGCTAAAACAATTGCAAGCCATTGAACAAAAACAAGGACGTGTGCGCGATATACGCTGGGGCGCACGCACGTTGGATCTGGATATTTTATTGTATGGCGAACAGATCATTGAATCCGCTGACCTACAAATTCCACATCCAAGAATGAAAGAACGCGCGTTTGTTATTTTTCCCTTATCTGATATCGCCCCGCAATTGCAGCTACCTTGCGGCGAAAACGTAATGCAATTAAAACCTGCTTTACAGCAACAACAATTAGAAAAATTACCCTAAAAGCGTTAAGCTTTGCGCCATCGTAATTGAGAGACAAAAATCGTGAATATCGATCGCAGCGATCAATCTTTACCCAAATACATTGTTGTCGAAGGCCCTATTGGCGTAGGTAAAACTCGCCTCGTCAATCATTTGGCTAACTTATTTAACTATCAAACCTTATTAGAGCAACCTGAAAAAAACCCTTTTTTAGAAAAGTTTTACGACAATCAACAGCAAAATGCCTTGGCAACCCAGTTATTTTTCCTATTTGAACGCGCAAGGCAGTTAGAACAACTACATCAGCTCGACTTATTTGAACCCATGCATATTGCTGATTTCATGATTGAAAAAGACCGCTTATTTGCAGAAACCTTGCTCAATCAAGATGAATTCAAACTTTACGATACCATCTACCAAAAATTAGCGATTGATGCGCCCAAGCCTGATTTGGTGATTTACTTGCAAGCGCCGACGCACGTTTTGATTCAACATATTCAGCAACGCGCCGTTCCTATGGAACAAAACCTACACGCTAATTATTTGGAAACTATTAATCAAGCCTATAGCCGCTTTTTCCATTTTTATGATGATGCGCCGCTGCTGATTATTAATGCCGAGCAAATCAACGAGATTTATAAAGAACACAATTTTAAACAGCTTATTAACTATATGCTGAACATTCACAGTGGTCGCCACTATTTCAATCCAAGTCTAGCCAGTGAGACTTTGTTATGAAAAACGTTACAATTAACACCCTACAACAATACAAAATTAACCAAGAAAAATTTAGCGTTATAACCAGTTACGACGCTATTTTTACCCGCCAAGTCAATCAAGCCGGCATTGAAGTCATCTTAGTCGGCGATTCTTTAGGCATGGTATTGCAAGGTCATGAAAGCACCATCCCAGTCAAAGTCGAAGATATGTGTTACCACACCCAAGCGGTTGCCAGAGGTAATAATCGTTGTTTAATCATGGCCGATTTGCCGTTTATGAGTTACAGCGATACCGCCAGTGCGGTAAAAAATGCCACTGCGCTGATGCAAGCGGGCGCGCACATGGTCAAAATTGAAGGTGGGCAGTGGCTGAGTCAAACCATTAGCACCTTGGTTTGCGGCGGCATTCCTGT
>CAZMQC010000027.1:8340-11787 GCA_964568295.1 uncultured Spongiibacteraceae bacterium
TTCCATTCAAGAAGCTTTAGTTAATTATCACAATGACGTAAAATCTGGCGCTTTTCCACAAGCGGAGCATTGCTTTAACTAATATGCAAACGTTTACCACCATTGCTGAATTACAAAACGCCCTACAAACCGTTGCTGACCAAAGCATCGCGCTTGTGCCGACCATGGGCAATTTGCACGAAGGTCATCTCTCGCTAGTCAGTAAAGCGCAAACGCTGGCAGATATTGTTGTTGTGAGTATTTTTGTTAATCCTCTGCAATTTGGTGCTAATGAAGACTTAGATAAATACCCGCGCACTTTAGCTGAAGACCAAAAAAAGCTAAAAAATGCTAAGGTTACTTATCTATTTACCCCCAATGTTGAGGAAATTTATCCCAACGGCCAAGCGCAACAAACTCAAGTTAGTGTTCCTAGCATTACTGATTGCCATTGCGGCAAAAGCCGCCCAGGGCATTTTGATGGCGTTTCTACCATTGTTTGCAAACTGTTCAATATTGTTCAGCCTGATGTCGCGGTGTTTGGCGAGAAAGACTACCAGCAGCTTGCAGTGATTCGCAAAATGGTGGCCGACTTATGTATGCCTATTGAAGTTATTGGTGTTCCAACCTATCGCAATGAGCAAGGATTGGCATTAAGTTCTCGTAACCAATACCTAAGTGTTACCGAAAGAAACACCGCCACCGCACTTTATCAAACACTGGTGAGCTGTAAGAATGCGCTACTAGCTCAACAATCCTCCATTACCGCAATCATTGAAAAAGCCGTTAAAAACCTTGAAGAACAAGGCTTTAAGGTCGATTATTTTAACATCTGTGATGCCTATAGCTTACAAACCGCTGATCCAGCAAGTGATGAGATTGTTATCCTTGCGGCTGCGTTTTTAGGTAACACACGTTTAATTGATAACATACATTTTTCATTGAACAGCCAAACCATTTAAGGCATACTTCACCGCCATTAAAACAGGTGATCATTTTGGTTATAACTGAGCAAAACGCGTTACCGCTTTTTTCTCGCATATCAATATGAAGGGTTTATCAACATGCAATCAATCATGTTAAAAGCAAAACTGCACAAAGCTCGCGTAACCCATGCGGTACTTGAGTATGAAGGTTCTTGTGCAATTGATGGTGTCTTGCTCGATATGGCAGGCATTCGTGAATACGAACAGATCCAGATTTATAATGTTGATACCGGTCAGCGTTTCACCACTTACGCCATTCGTGGCGAAGAAAACACAGGCATCATTTCTGTTAACGGCGCTGCTGCCCACCGCGCTAATGTGGGTGATCGTGTGATTATTTGCGCCTATGCTTCCTATAGCGATGCAGAGTTAATGAACCACAAGCCACGCTTAATTTATATGGCAGAAGGCAATCAAGTTAGCCACTCTAGCAACGCCATTCCTGTGCAAGTTGCTTAATCATTGCCAAACGACAAAACGCCGCTGATTGCGGCGTTTTTTATGCTAATTTTTAGGATAATTCACACTTGTAATCTTGTCACTGCTTAGCTTCCCCCTTAGTATTAGTCAACAACCAAAACATAATAAGAAGGTAAAGCATGGGCGAATCAGTAAGCTACCCTATTCTGGCTAGCGCTCAAACCAACAGCCACCTCAACAACGACGAATACTTAGCTTTATATCAGCAGTCCATTGAGCAGCCTGAGCAATTCTGGGCAACCCAAGCTAATCGCTTCCTAACGTGGTTTAAACCGTGGGATAAAGTTTGCCAAGCCAATTTACATACGGGCGATGTGCAATGGTTTATTAATGGCAAATTGAACATCAGCTATAACTGCATCGACCGCCATCTTGCCGAACACGCAGAACAAACTGCGCTGATTTATGAAGCCGACGAGCCGGGGCAAGCACAATACATTAGCTATCAAATGCTGCACGACAAAGTCTGCCAGCTTGCCAATTTGCTACAGCAACAAGGCGTTACTAAAGGCGACCGTGTTTGTATTTATTTACCCATGATTCCAGAAGCCGCCTACGCAATGCTGGCCTGTACACGCATTGGCGCAGTGCATTCCGTGGTATTTGCAGGCTTTTCGCCCGAAGCCTTAAAAGACCGTATTTTAGACTCAGGCGCTAAAGTTGTGATTACCGCCGACGAAAGTGTACGCGGCGGCAAAACGGTTGCGCTAAAAAACAACGTGGATAAAGCCTTAGAAAAATGTCCAGAAGTACATAGTTGCATCGTGGTGCGTCGCACCCATGGCAAAATCGCATGGCATGAACAACGCGATATTGATTATCATCAGGCCTGCGAAGCTCAAGCAACAACGTTTGCTCCCGTTGAAATGGATGCAGAAGATCCATTGTTTATTCTTTATACTTCTGGTTCCACTGGCAAACCCAAAGGCGTTCTACATACAACCGCTGGTTATTTACTAGGTTGCGCTATCAGCCACCATTATGTGTTTGATTACCGCCCCGGTGAAGTTTATTGGTGCACCGCTGACGTCGGCTGGGTTACGGGGCACTCTTATATTGTTTATGGTCCTTTATGTAACCGCGCAACCAGTGTGCTATTTGAAAGCATTCCCACCTACCCTGACGCCTCGCGCTGTTGGCAAGTTATTGACCAACATAAGGTTGCTATTTTCTATACCGCACCCACCGCCATTCGCGCGTTAATGGCGGCAGGCTCTTCGTTTTTGCAGAATTATTCATTAGATTCTTTACGTTTATTAGGCACTGTTGGCGAACCAATTAATCCAGAGGCGTGGAAATGGTATTACACACAAGTTGGCAAAGGCCGTTGCCCTATTGTTGATACTTGGTGGCAAACCGAAACAGGTTCTATCATGATTTCCGCCTTGCCAGGCGCAACTGTACTTAAACCGGGTTCAGCTACCCGTCCACTATTCGGCATTCAGCCAGTTTTGCTAGACGAACAGGGCAATGAATTAGCTGGCGCAACCGAGGGTAACTTGGCGTTCAAAAGCAGTTGGCCTTCGCAAATCCGCAGTGTTTACGGTAATCATCAACGCTTGGTTGAAACCTATTACAGCATATACCCCGGTTATTATTTTTCTGGCGATGGCGCTCGTCGCGATAAAGATGGCTATTACTGGATTACAGGACGCGTTGATGATGTATTAAACGTTTCAGGCCATCGTTTAGGTACGGCTGAAATCGAAAGCGCCTTAGTGCTTCACCCCGCCGTTGCTGAAGCTGCAATTGTAGGTTTTCCGCACGATATTAAAGGTGAAGCGATTTACGCCTACGTCACACTGATTCAAGGCAATACACCCTCTGATGAATTAAAGCAGGCACTAGGCAAATTAGTCGGTGATGAAATCAGCGCTATCGCCAAACCTGATTTTATTCAATGGGCAGATGAACTTCCGAAAACCCGTTCAGGTAAAATTATGCGTCGTATTTTGCGCAAAATAGCCGCGAATGAATTGGATAGCATTGGCGATTTATCAAC
>CAZMQC010000027.1:11887-13187 GCA_964568295.1 uncultured Spongiibacteraceae bacterium
CTTACCTTCAAATCCATTGCTGAACAAACGAGCGACGAGTATTTAAAAGTACTGAACGTTAACTTGGTCGGTTGTTACAACGGCATTCGCGCGGTTATTGAGCCGATGAAACGCGCAGGTTCTGGCTCTATTATCAACATTTCTTCCATTGACGGTTTACAAGCTAAGAATTCCCTATCCGCTTACGCCTCCTCTAAATGGGGGATGCGCGGACTCACCAAGGCCGCCGCCTTAGAGCTGGGGCATTACAATATTCGGGTTAATACCGTACACCCCGGCGGCATTCACACCGCAATGGGCAATCAAGACCAAATTACCGATGATTCGATGAATGTGTTTTATAAAAACCACGCGCTTCCCCGTGTTGGTATGCCCATTGAAGTCGCGCGTATGAGTTTATTCCTCGCCAGTGATGAATCGAGTTACTCAACCAGTGCGGAATTCATTGTTGATGGCGGTTGGAGCGGCGGTTTAACCTTGGACTTTCTACCAAAATCCTAATATTTAATAATTCCCTTGATAGTGAGCAAGCTCTATCTTGCTCACGCTTCAATCCAACAAGCCAACCCTACAAACTGCGTAGTCCTTTAATCTCGTCCTGATTGTTCCCTACCCCATAAAAACGCCTATATTACTATTTTCGAAGGCAATATTTCTCAGCTTAATCTTTGCAAAGCCACATAAAAATTCCTACAATGCCGCCCTAACAAAACATTCATTGTTCAACGAGGTTTCTATGCGTCGCGTTATCTTCAACCAAAAAGGTGGAGTCGGAAAATCAAGCATTAGCTGTAACTTAGCGGCGGTGAGTGCTTCAATCGGCTACAAAACCTTATTGGTCGATTTAGATACGCAAGGCAACTCTAGCCACTATTTAGGTTACGACACCCATACCGCCGAACGTCGCGCTTCTATGGCAGGTTCAGTAGCAGAATTATTAAAACAAACCTCTGGCGGCTGGTTTGGTAGCAAAAAACCATTATCCGATTTTATCTTTGAAACTGAATTTGAAAACCTGCATTTAATGCCTTCCAATCCTGCGTTAGAAACCATTGAAAAAGAACTGGAAAGCAAATATAAAATCTACAAATTGCGCGATGCATTAGAAGATTTAGAAAAAGTTTATGAGCGTATTTATATCGACACGCCGCCTAACTTTAACTTCTATAGCAAATCCGCATTAATTGCCGCTAACTCAGTGGTTATTCCCTTCGATTGCGACACATTTTCTAAAGCGGCTTTGTACAATTTGCTCGATAATTTATCGGAACTGCGCGAAGACCATAACCCTGATTTAAAA
>CAZMQC010000028.1:0-3773 GCA_964568295.1 uncultured Spongiibacteraceae bacterium
TCTATTCCGCATCTGATAAACGCGCTTTCTCACCGCTTGTGCTTTTGATAATGCATCGCCTGCTGGCAATTGTTCAACGTTAACAACATCGCCAATACGGATTTCTTGCCTTGTATTGGCATGATGAGAAAACATATCACGAAAAATTCTTATCTGTTCAATTTCACGTACCAATAACACTTTTTGACTTAAAGGGCGCGTTAACCACTCATAGATATACAGCAACAAACTATTTCGTCCACTAATAAATACTGGCAAAATTGGACAGTTTTTCTTTTGAGCAAAATAAATAAAACTGGGATTCCAGTGGTAGTCATTAACCCCCCACTGTCTGAAACCTGATGTTAGCCCAGCAGGAAAAATCATCACCACACCTTCATTATCCAAGTGTTGGTAAAGCTCTTTTAAAACACTCTTACTGATTGCACCATGAAAATTATCTACGGGAATTGTATGCTCTGGCATATTGAGCATGGTATGCAAAGAACCATTCAGCATCAGTTTTACATCTGGACGAATAGCACGCATTTTTTTAATTAAACCAACACCATCCAAAATACCTAATGGATGATTAGAAATTAACAACAATCGTCCAGTTCTAGGAATTTTAGCTAAATCCTCATCACTAATGATCAAATCAAAATTAATGAATTCAAAGCCCTTATCAATTAACTCCACCCGTGGAATGTTCTCATTCTCCTTCACAAATGCTTGGGCAATATCCTCTTTCCACAACCAACGCCCAAAGTTAATCATTAACTGGCTTATGCGAGGATGTTTTTTGACTAAATCAGGATGCTGCGCAGCAAACAACGATGCGATATCAAACATGTTTTTCTTCTATTTATTTTTATTATAAAGGAACAATAACATTGCGGGTAAAACCAACAAATCACTCAGTAGCGCTAATAATACGCAAAGTGCTGTTAGATAACCAAACGCAACAAGATTATTTAGGCTTGAGAAGCCATAAACCATAAACGCTAAACATAATACCACCGAGGTGACCACAAGCGCATTACCCGTTGTTTGCAAGCTTTTAAACATTGCGCTTTTAGCATCGCCAATTTGTGCATAAAAACGTTGAAAGGTATGCAAAATATGGATGGTATCGTCAACAATCAGCCCAATTGCAATCGAGCCGATAAGGATAGTAAAAATATCCAAAGGTATATTAAATACATACATACACGCCAAAACTATGGCTATCGGCGTAATATTCGGTAGCAGCATAATCGCCGTACCGAGTTTAACACTTCGCGCTAACAGCATAATCAATAGCAAAATAACCACGCCAGCATACACATAGCTAATAATCATGGAGTTGACTTGATCTTTAAAGGCTTTATTAGTCAACGATGCCATGCCTGTTGCAATCATTTGATACTCGGTGCCAACTTGTTGCACAAAGCGCTGCTGAATTTGCTCAATAAAACGGTCGTATTGATACGAATCAAGCCAAGGTGTCGCTAAACTAATACGTATCTCATCAAAATTCTTGGTTGTTAGACTATCTAAATCATCGACGCCCAATTGAAGTAATAATAATTGCTGGGCCAACAATGCCTGCGAATCGGCAAGTTGGTACGCTTGGTCTGACGAAAGCACTCTATTGGTTTCTTTTAACAAATTAATAATGCTTGTATCGGCGCTCACTACTACATCTTCAATCGAATCATTGATAATTGCTTGCAACCACGTATCAACACGCAAAAAATCATCACGTTGCAAGCTCTGCTTATCATGACGACTAACTAAAACTTCAAGCTGCATGGTTGATGCCATTTGCTGCTCAATCATTTCAGTCGTTTGGCGAATGGGATAATCCTTTTTAAACCATTCCAGAATATTCAAACTAAATGATAATTGGCTGGCAAGAAACAAGCTCAGTAAGAGCACTGAGGAAGAAGCAATTAAAATAGCCTTGCTGTGATTGTTTAGCCAATCAACATAATGCTGCAACCATTGGTGGTGCTTGGTTTCACCCATATCAATATTGACTGCTTTGTTTTTTTGCGGAAATAAAAATAAAACAGCCGGCAAGCACGTCATGATAATCAAAAGTGCTATCCAGACGCCCAAAGCGGCAAAAAAACCAAAATTAGCAATTGAAGCAACGTTAGAATTTACAAAAGAAAGCAGTCCTACCGAGGTGGTTAAGGTAGTGAAAAACATAGCAACGCCAGTATGCTCAGTAGCTGCATGGATTGCCGCTTTAACATCGTTCAATTGCTGCAAACTTGCATAATAAGCACGCAAAAAATGTACAGCATCAGCAACCCCTACCGCCATTAAAAATGAAGGTAGAATAATACTGCTAACTTGAATAGCAAAACCAAACAACACCATTGTTGCCAATGTCCAGACGATGGTGGCAAATAAAAACATTAAAGGAAAAATAACGGCTGTTAAGCGCTTAAAGATTAGCCACAGGGCGATAGCAACAATTAAAGTTGCCATCAAGAAAAACACCACCATTTCTTTTTGAGTTAAATCAGTTAACTCAACGCCGATAGCCGAAGAGCCGCCCAGTAAAATGGGTAGATCAAATTCAGCTTGATGTAAAGCAATAATGGTGTTTGCAGCTGTAATGGATTGCTTAATATGCTTGGCAACATTGGTCGTGCGCTGCGCTTTATCATCATACTGACTTAAATGCAGAATAATCGCTGTCGCATTAGCCTGCTGATTAACTAAACGATTAATGAAATAAGGTGTTTGTAGAACGGCTTGTTTCTTGTTTTCTAACTCTGCAAGGGAAAGTGTTCCCTCCCCTATTAAAGGTTCGATAAAAATATCGTCCTCTTCACTATAAACAAAACGCGCGTTAATTAACGATTCTGCTTTGTTTAAATGCGGCACACCTTCCTCTAACGCTTGATGCAATGCGCGTAACCGTTCTATGCTGGTTTTGGTGAATAACTGTTCATCACGAATAAGCACAATCAGATAGGCACTTAATCCGTATTTATCTTCAAACTGTAAATACTCAAGACGCTTAGGGTCGTCAAGATGCAAAAAGCTTTCTGCGGAGGAATCAAACGAAAGATTTTTAAGATAAAACAAAGAAGCGAAAGTTAAAATCGCAAATACCGCAAGCAACGACTTTGGATAACGAATAACCAACGTCACGTAGCTAGCAATAAAACGAGCAAGTGCTTGCATGGCGGGATTTGCTCAGGTTAGCACTTATCGAAACGACTGTTTTGGCTGCGATGCATAATACGATCATAAACAGCTAGCACACTGCTTTGCATCAAAAAGCCAAGCTTTTCCTGTAAGCTTTTTTTCTCAATAAATTCGATAACAAAAATATCTTTGTCTTTTGCTTGTTTCAACAAGTAGTCATCACTGGTGGTAATTTCATCAATCAATTGTCGATCAATCGCTTGTGTACCATACCAAACCTCGCCCGTAGCAACTTCGGTTAAAGGAACTTGCGGACGATGCTGTTCAATAAAATGCTTAAACAAACCGTGGGTACTTTCTAGCTCCTCTTGCAGTTTGCTACGTCCTTTGTCGGTAATCTCACCAAACATCGTCACAGGTGCTTTAAATTCACCCGCCGTCATCACTTCATAATCAACATCAAAGCGTTTAAGCGCACGATTAAAGTTTGGAATTTGGGCCAACACACCAATTGAACCAATGATGGCGAAAGGCGCAGCTAAAATTTTGTTGCCGACACAGGCCATTAGATAGCCGCCGCTGGCTGCCACTTTATCCACACAAATCGTTAAAGGCACACCTGCTGCTCGAACGCGTTGAAGCTG
>CAZMQC010000028.1:3873-5108 GCA_964568295.1 uncultured Spongiibacteraceae bacterium
TCAAAGTGATCATTGAGCTTTTTGATTTCGACATGGCCGCCTAATAAGTCTTGGGCTTTATTCTGCTGTTTTTGTGCTGCAATCGCTGCAATCACCACAATCAATGCCAATACAACGGTTACTACTTTGGCTAAAAAAAGCCCATATTCAGCAAAAAATTCCACTACAACCTCAAATCACGGAAAAATAAACTATTGCCACTCGCTGACAACTTGTTGGGCAACGCCGTTGCTAGGTTTAGCAACTAACGCTTTTTGATCGACAACTACACTATAAACCGCGCCATTTGCCATCGGTAAAAAGTTACTTGCCGCCATTGAAGAAGAAATTAGACCGAAGTTGTAGCCTTTAAAGATTTTCCATACATCTAATCCAACTCTTTTTTCTGATAAACGATGAAGGCTTTTAGCCAAATCATGCTCTTGCTCAAGCGCATAATAACGAGAGGTTAAGCTTTCCGCTTTTAAGAAAGCATTATTGGCAGTCAGCAAACTTAACCGACGCGCATCAACTTGCCAAGTGTCGCCCATCATGATGTACGTTGCTTTACTGCCATCCGCGCCAGTAATCGTAGCTTCAAAGGTTTGCTTATCGGTTTCAACAAAACTTATCTGCATTAACGACTTACCCTGCCCTAATTGCTGATAAGTCGTTATATTGATACTGACCAACACAAGTAGCAGCGCCAAAATTAGCAGAGAAAATCCGCTAAATCCTCTTAAAAAACCCAGAAACCAATTTTTATGGAACAGCACTTTGGCGGATAAAACAATGAATACCGCCGCAACAACCAATAAACCAATACTTGTTAAGCCAAAACTCATAAAACGCTCTTTTATAGTGAAACAGAGAAACCTAAAGCTGCCAGACTTTGTTCAGCAATTTGCAAGATATTATCTGCAGCATGACCGTGTAGCTCAATTTCAGATAAATAATATTCTAACGAAATTAGAGCATCTGCCATAGTTTCCAGAATAGCCATCGCCGTTTGCTCGTCTGAGGCTGAATCTAAGTTAGCTTGAATAAACTTCACACTGCTTGCCAACACGGCTGCTGCGCGCTTATAACCTAATACGGTCAAACCGCCGCGCACTGAGAGCAAAGCTTCCAATGCAACTTCAAGGTGTGAACGATCGAAATTAGATTCCATAAATGAGTTAATTTCTTTTTTGGCTTCAGCAATGCCTACCTGTGCTTCTTGAATAACGATTTGTGTCGCCTCATCTAATTGACTT
>CAZMQC010000028.1:5208-7616 GCA_964568295.1 uncultured Spongiibacteraceae bacterium
ACCAAATAAACCAACTCTGTCAGCAGCTTATTGTTATCGCTTAATTCAGACGAAATCGTTTGCTCAAATTGACGCAATAATGCGTCCACCATTGACAATGTTCTTTTGCGGGTAAAATTCAGCGCCAAGTCACCGCTTAATAAGGCTTCCAATACAGCCGTTGCGATTAACCATTGACCACGAACTTGCCATTGCCCTGAGGCATTTGCTAAACGCTGCATCGCTCGATGCATTAATTGCAGTTTTAACTGGGTATTATCTTCACGAATTAAACCGATTAACCCCACTTGATACATTTGACGCAAACGTACAATCAGTGCTTTATCAACCTGCGCATCGCCTGAGCCTGCCAAATCAATAGCGCCCGTTAAAGCGTACTGAGTCAGCTCACTTTCAAGCACAATCGACTCACGACGCGCAGCGCGCAACTCGTTGACAAAGACCAAGGTTAACGCGGGAATCGCTTGCTCTTTATCGAGCACGTATTCCAAGTAGCAAGGCATAGCCACAAACGCGTGACTTAAGGCAGATAAGGAAAAGTCATTGGCACGAGCTGGCTCTTTGATTAATAAATCGGTTAACGCAAGCATCTCTTGCACCAACAACAAAGCGCCCGGAATATTCAACATTTTCAGAACGCCCGTAATCTCAGCCAATACGGTTCTACATTCGTTAAGCTGCTCCGCTGCATTGCGATCCGTCATGTATGCTTCAAAATGACGCGACGCGCTTTGTAAAGTTGCATTGAGCTCACTGCTGACAATTTTTATCGACGTTACCGATTGAGGAATAATATCTGCCACAAGAATGCCTTATTTTTAATTATTAATATTCATGCAAACACTATAACAAAACTGTGTTTAGCTTACTTAATTTTTATTTCAGTTAAACTACTAAAAAGCACCAGTAAAAACTAGTATTTATCCATGCTTTTTTATTATTTTGTGCCACTTAGCGCTTTTCTTGTACATTTACCAATCTAACGCTCTATTCGACTTTTTCGAAAGCAGATGTAAATAAGTTTGGTGATCGGCCAATTCTGCATCGTTAGCGCTTAACACAGGCAACCTCAAACTTGCCAAAGCCTGACGTACCGCCTCAACACTGCCCACCGCCGCTTCCGCCGAATCAAACTGCAGCCCTTTTTGCCCACCCGTCATGCGCAAATAAACTTGCGCAAGCAAATCCGAGTCAATTAATGCGCCGTGTAAATCACGCCCACTATTATCCACCTGAAAACGACGACATAGTGCATCTAGCGTAGCACGCGCGCCCGGAAACATTGAACGCGCCAGTTTTAAACTATCAACAATCGTACAATGATCCTCAAGCTTACCAATGGATTTGCCGCTCAGCTTAAATTCATTATTCAAATGCGCAACGTCAAAACTGGCATTATGTGCAATCATTTCCGCGCCAGAAATAAACGTAATAAAATCATCGACTACTTGATGAAATAATGGCTTATCCGCTAAAAATTCTGTCGTTAAACCGTGAACTTCTAATGCGCCTTCATCACTATCACGTTGCGGATTAATATAGCAATGCCATGTTTTTCCCGTTATCTGTCGATCAACAATTTCAACACAACCGATTTCAATAATTCGGTGCCCTTCACTGATTTCAAAACCAGTTGTTTCCGTATCAAATGCTATTTGTCGCATGTTAAAACCTGCTCTACCCCTTTATTCGCTAGCTGATCGGCAATTTCGTTTTCACGATGGCCGCTATGCCCTTTAACCCAATGCCAAGTGACTTGGTGCTTGCCCACTAACGCATCAAGCTCCTGCCATAAATCCTGATTTTTAACAGGTTGTTTTTGACTGGTACGCCAGTTGTTTTTCTTCCAATTCATCAACCATTTTTGAATACCGTCCTTAACGTAAGAAGAATCTGTTGTTAAATGCACATCACAAGGACGCTTAAGGGCTTTTAATCCTTCAATCGCTGCGGTTAATTCCATACGATTATTGGTAGTATCGCATTCGCCGCCAAACAACTGTTTTTCCTGCTGCTGATAGCGCAACAATACACCCCAACCACCTGGCCCAGGATTACCCTTACAAGCGCCATCGGTAAAAATTTCAACCATATTATTTTCTGTCACATTCATGCTGTTTGGATGGTTTTTGATATAGCGTTGGTTCTAACGCCATCGCTCGCTTCTTAATTTTATTGGGTAAATGAATCGGTGTTATTCTCGACTGCTGTTTTTGCGCAACCATAATGTAAATAGTGCCCACAGGCCACTGCCGTTTTTGCAAAAAACTTCGCCCAAGCGGTAATGCCTTATTTAAACAACCCGTCACTGGTAAACGATAAAAGCCGTATTGTACCGTTTGTACCGAGAAATCCATAATTGCTAACCAGTCTTTTAAACGTCTGACGGAATAAAATGGCTTTTCCCA
>CAZMQC010000028.1:7716-13131 GCA_964568295.1 uncultured Spongiibacteraceae bacterium
ATGGCGAATTTTACTCCCTTGAAACAAGTCTTGTTCAGCATAAGCACTCATTTGCAAGAAGTGGTAACCAAATAACTGTGACAAAATAGGCGTGAGTAAGCGTTGTTCTTCTGCTAACAGCATTTGCCCAATATCACTGTTAAACCATTGCTGTATGGGTTGATTATTTGCAATCATAGCGCGTTATATTTTACATCCCTAAAGTAAGTGGCGATAATTAACCATTCATTAAGATAACATGATAAAAACTATGCCCATTGTTGTACCGATTCCTGCGTTTAGCGATAACTATATCTGGTTAATTAAAAATCGCCAACTTGCTATTATTGTTGATCCAGGGGATGCGCAACCTGTATTGCAGTATTTGCAACAACAGCAACTCCAACTTTGTGCCATTTTAGTCACGCATTGGCACGGCGACCATACCAGTGGCATTGCTGAACTCGTGCAAGCCTATCCCAGCTGCCAAGTCTATGGCGCAGCGCATGAAAAAATTCCGAGTACGCACCTCATAAACGCCGAATCAAACTTAACCATTGCTGAATTAGATTTTCAAGTTATTCAAGTTCCAGGGCACACATTAGAACATATTGCTTTCTACCAAGCGGATAACCGCTGGCTTTTCCCTGGTGACACCTTATTCAGCGCAGGTTGCGGTCGTGTTTTTGAAGGCAGTTACCAGCAGATGTTCAACTCTTTGCAGAAGCTTGCAAGCCTTCCGCCTCAAACGCAAATTTTCCCCGCGCATGAATACACGCTCAGCAACTTAAAATTTACCCAAACTATCGAACCTAACAACCTAGCCATCACGGCGCGCATTAATCAATGCGAAGCTTTGCGAAAAAAAGACTTACCAACACTGCCCAATACGCTAGAAAACGAATTACAAACCAATTCTTTTTTGCGCAGCACGGAACCTGAAGTGATACAAAGCGCTCTTAAACGTGGCGCAAAATCTGCCGCTGCGATTGATGTTTTTAGTTGCCTGCGTGAATGGAAAAATAATTTTTAATGATGTTACTACGTTTATTTCTGATTTTTTTTACTGTGCTATTGGTTGCCTGCCGAGCAAGCACACCAACTAAACAGGCTATAACCGACGACTTGCTAACGCCTGAGCTCGCTCTCAATTGGCAGATTGAAAGCAATGATTGGCGCTGCTTTCCTATTGACGAAACCGCATTAATCGAGTTGCCAGAAAACTTTCCGTTAGCGCCCGACGATTCCATCTGGTTACGCCTGCAACAAGGCTTAACCCTACCTTATATAGATAATACCGAGGTAGAGGCGCAATTAAACTGGTATAAACGCAACCCTGCCTATATGGAGCGAGTACAAACTCGCGCCAGTCGTTATCTTCACCATATTATTGAGGTACTGCACCAGCAAGATATTCCTTTCGATATGGCCTTACTGCCCATTGTAGAAAGCGCTTTTGATCCCTTTGCGTATTCGCACGGCCAAGCATCGGGTCTATGGCAGTTTATACCGATGACGGGTAAGCGCTTTAATTTAAAACAAGACTGGTGGTACGACGGTCGCCGCGATACGGTTGATGCTACACTTGCTGCCGCTAATTACCTTAATTATCTTTATCGTTTTTTTGATGGCGATTGGCTACTGGCTTTAGCCGCTTACAATTCAGGTGAAGGCACGGTGCGCCGCGCTATCAATGCCAATCTTAAAAACAATAAACCCACCGATTTTTGGCATCTTAATTTGCCGCAAGAAACCCGAGGCTATGTGCCGCGCATGGTGGCCTTGATTGAACTATTCAGAAATCCTGAAATGCATGACATCAAATTAGTAGAGCTTGCTAACCGCCCTTATTTTGCTGAAATAGAGCTCGATAGCCAAATTGATTTAATGCAAGCCTCTGAATTGGCAGGCATTGATATTGAAGAAATTTATTTGCTTAATCCCGGCTTCAATCGTTGGGCAACCCCACCAGGCAAAGGACACAAACTAAAATTACCCGTAGAGACGGTAGCATTATTTGAAGAAGGTTTAGCCAACTTACCCAGCAATCAGCACATTACTTGGCAGCGCCATATTGTGATTAAAGGCGACTCGTTAAACAGTATTGCTAAAAAGTATCACGGCGATATTCAATGGATTAAAGAAGTTAACAAACTCGACACCAACATTATTGTAGTTGGGCAAACCCTAATGATTCCGGTGGCGAGTGGTAATTTAAAACAATATAGCTATTCAGCAACACAGCGCCTTGAAACTAAACAAAATAGCGCCCCCAATAAAAACCTGAATAAAATTGTTCATACCGTACAAAGTGGCGATACTTATTGGTCTTTATCGCGCAAATATAAGGTTGATATGAATGCGCTCGCTCGTTGGAATAATAAATCGCCGCGCGATGCACTGAGTATCGATGAAAAACTGGTAGTTTGGACCAATTCCGCCCAAACCATGCAGCGCCAAGATAAAATAACGCGTATCCAATATCGCGTTCGCCAGGGTGACTCTTTAGCTAAAATCGCTGACAAATTTAAGGTTAAAGTGAATGATATTGTTAAGTGGAATCAGCTAGACAGCAAACGCTACTTGCAACCGGGCCAAGCACTCACCTTACACGTCAACGTGATGAACACCAGTGGGCATTAACCAAGGAAATTCTATGCGCTTTTTATTGTTACTTACCACGCTACTTTTATTGAACGCCAACGTTCACGCGAATTCACAATCGGTTTATATAAGCCACGCGATTGCCATGCACGGCGAGCCTGCCCTGCCCGCCAATTTCAAACATTTCCCCTACGCCAATCCCAACGCTAAAAAAGGCGGCAAACTGCAACTAGGCGTACAAGGCACTTTCGATTCACTGAATAGCTATATTAGTAAAGGCAATGCGGCAGACTATTTAAACTTAATCTACGACACCCTAACCGTTCATTCGATGGACGAAGCCTTTACCGAATATGGCTTAATTGCCGAAAGCATTGAATGGCCCGCAGACCGTAGTTATGTGCAATATACTTTACGCAAACAAGCGCGATTTCATGATGGCAAACCCATTACCGCTGAAGATGTGAAGTTCACGTTTGAAACCTTAATGCAATACGGCAGCCCCGGTTTTAAAGCCTACTATGCCGATGTTAAAAGCGTTACGGTGATTAATTCACATACTGTTCGCTTTGATTTTAGCAATACCGATAATCGCGAATTGGCGCTGATTGTTGGGCAATTACCCGTATTACCCAAACATTTTTGGCAAGATAAAACATTTGATAAAGCCAGCCTTGAAATTCCACTCGGCAGCGGCCCTTACCAAATTAGTCAAATGGACGTAGGCAAAAGTATTCAATATCAACGCGTCAAAGACTATTGGGCAAGCGATTTAGCAGTTAACCAAGGGCTTTATAATTTCGATACTATTGCGGTTGATTACTACCGTGATGGCACGGTTTTACTGGAGGCTCTGAAAGCACAAAAATACGATTTACGCCTAGAAAATATCGCCAAACAATGGGCTAGCGCCTATACAGGCCCTGCAATTGAAAGCGGACGACTGAAAACCATCGAAATTCCGCATAATAATCCGGTAGGTTTACAGTCTTTCGTCTATAACCTGCGCAATCCGCTATTTAGCGATTTGCGGGTAAGGAAAGCCCTAGCGTTAGCGTTTGACTTTGAATGGACTAATAAAGCCTTGTTTTATAATAGCTATCGTCGTAGCCAAAGTTTTTACACCAACTCTGAACTTGCTTCTTCGGGCTTGCCGAACGCAGCAGAATTAGCGCTATTAACACCGCTCAAACAATATATCCCCGCTACCGTATTTGAGCAACCATTTAGCCTACCCATCACCGACGGTAGCGGCAATAATCGTCAACAATTGCGCGAAGCCAAGCAGTTATTAGAGCAGGCAGGCTGGACCGTACAAAACGGCCAACTCAAGAACGCGCAAGGTGTTGTATTTAGTTTTGAGTTTTTGGTGTATGACAGCAGTTTTGAACGCGTCATCAATCCTTTTATCCAAAATCTAAAACGTTTGGGGATTGACGCAAAAATTCGTCAAGTTGAAATTTCCCAATACATTAACCGTATGCGTGAATTTAATTTTGATATAACCACTATGGTTTACCCACAATCACTATCACCCGGCAACGAGCAAGCGGATTATTTTTCTTCCTCAAGCGCTGATTTAGCCAGTAGCCGAAATTATGGCGGCATTAAGAATCCAGCAGTCGATCGTTTAGTGCAACAGGTCATTAATGCGCAAACCCGCGAGCAGCTCATTACCGCAACTCATGCCTTAGACCGCGTTTTGTTACATAACTGGTATGTGATTCCGCAATACTACATCAACGCCTTTCGTGTAGCGTACTGGGATAAATTTGAACGCCCTGAACACGCACCAAAATATGACGCGGGCTTTAATCAAGCGGTACAAACTTGGTGGGCGAAATAAGCCATTATGCGCTTTTATATTGCTAAACGCCTATTACTCGCGATTCCCACTCTGTTTGGCATTATGCTGCTGAACTTTATGATTGTGCAGTCCGCACCGGGCGGACCAGTGGATCAAATGGTTGCACAGTTACAAGGATTTCATGGCTCTACACTAGGCGGTGGCAGCGAGTATTTAGCGCAAAACAACAATAATCGTTATGGTCTTGCGCCCGAAACCTTAGCAGAAATTCAGGCAATGTACGGCTTTGACAAACCAGCAAGCGAGCGCTTTTGGACAATGCTCAAGCAATACACGCTGCTAGATTTTGGCGATAGCTTTTTTCGTAATGCCTCGGTGATTGAGCTAATGAAAGAAAAATTGCCCGTATCCATTAGCTTAGGGCTTTGGAGCACCCTGCTCATTTATTTTATTTCTATTCCGCTGGGTATTAAAAAAGCCATTCAACACGGCAGCGCATTTGATGTATGGACCAGTGGCTTTATTACCTTAGGCTTTGCTATTCCGGGCTTTATGTTCGCCATTATGCTGATTGTTTTGTTTGCAGGCGGCAGTTATTGGGAAGTGTTTCCCTTGCGCGGTTTATATTCTGCTAACTTCGATGAATTAAGCACTTGGGAAAAAATCAAAGACTATTTTTGGCATATTACCCTTCCCGTATTGGCATATAGTATTGGTGGATTTGCCCAATTAACCATGCTGACCAAGAATGTATTTTTAGAAGAAATTGGCAAGCAATACGTCACCACCGCACGCGCCAAAGGCTTAACCGAACAAGCGATTTTATATCGTCATATTTTTCGCAATGCCATGTTGATTATTATTGCGGGCTTTCCGGCTGCTTTTATCGGCTTATTCTTTACTGGGTCGTTATTAATCGAAGTGATTTTTTCGATTGATGGTTTTGGTTTATTGAGTTTTGAGTCGATTATTAATCGCGACTATCCTGTATTTTTTGCTAGCCTGTTTATTTTTACGCTTTTAGG
>CAZMQC010000029.1:0-2316 GCA_964568295.1 uncultured Spongiibacteraceae bacterium
TACAAGGAAGTATTCACGGCGTCTTTGCGAAGCTTAACTACCGCTGCAAAAACCTAAACGTCTATATCAAATTAACCAGTTCACACTATCAAAACATAAAGCCAAATAGCATACGACGGTCAAAGCTTCTGCGCCATAAACGCCGAAACAGGTCGCCCATCGGGCAAGCACTCCACATCATCGCGACAAATTTTATACTGACTAAATTGCTGCGCCAGTTCACCTTGCTGCAATAAATGCGCAGGGTTTTTCGGACTACCAAACTGCTCTGCTCCCTGCATAAACGTCTGATACAATAAAAATCCACCAGAATTTAACAAGCTGTCTAACTGCGCTAATAACGGCCGATGCAAGTAGCGCACCACCACAATTAAATCAAAGTACTGCTTTGGCAGCATTTGACTAATATCCAAACAGATAAATTGCGCTTGTACCTTGTGCCGCTTCGCCAAACGCTGCGCTTTATCGACATTACGCGGCAAATAATCAATCCCCGTCATTTGCCAACCCTGCTGCGCTAAATAAACCACATCGCGCCCCGCGCCACAGCCTATATCTAAACCAGTTTTAGCGGGTAATCCAAATTCGACAAAATCGCGCACTAAGTTTGAAGGTTGCCACAAACGATATAAGCTATCACCCTGCTCCCACTGATTAGCCTGTTGGTAGGCAGCAATATTCTTTGGAGTTAAAACAATACATTGTTCAATGCGATAGGATTTCGCTAATAAAAAAACACTGGCTTGTTGAATAGAATAAACATCGCCCAGCAACACCAGCGGGTGATTATTCGCGGGCAACTCAAAAATACGTTGCGGCAGCTCTTGCCACGGAAAACTTGCCGCGCCCTTAACATGCCCCACGCAATAATCAGCATGAGAACGGCAATCAATCAGCGCCATAATATTCGCTCATGACAGCAATAAGCCGACTTAATTCCGCATACGGCAAATGATTAATCCCCGCTGCGGCTTCACGTCCGCCGCCGGTAGTAAACTGTCTGCATACCACCACAGCGCCCTGTTTATTCAACAACGGTGCTCGAACGCTAACCTGATAACCATCGCCCAAATCAGTTAATACCGCATGTGCATGGTGCGGAAACTGATTAGCTAAAATATTAGCAAATACCCCACTCACCCGACGCGCATAGGCTTGGTTCGGCAAAATATAAACCGCTTGCTGCTTATTTTCATAGTGCGGCTTTAAGGCTAACGCCTGCTCTAAATCACTTTCATAGCCTTGTTGCAACTGCGCGATAATTTCACTTTGTTGCGCTAGACATTCCAGCGGGGATTCATAAGCAGCAAAATACTGATAAAGTTGCGCGGGGTGAAAAAACAAATCCTCCAGTGCATTACCATAGGCGTTGTAATTTAAACAAACACCCAAAGTTTGTAAGCGCTCGGTTTGCTCCATAGTTAAACCGATGGACTTTGCCAGCGTCCAAGCGCTTTGCTGTAAATTATCACCAAATGCGCCAACCACCGCCCAATCGGCAAAGCGCCCTTGCAAATAGCCATTGATTAATAAGCTCGTGCAAACATCGCTATGAGTATTAATCAAGGTGGTTAATTGCGGATGGCTGAACGCTGTCCCTGCTTCATGGTGGTCGCAATAAAAAATGCTTGCGCCTTGCTGTAATAAGCGCTCAACATCAGCGCGATTGGATTGCAAAGAAACATCTAATACAGTGATGCAACCCTTGGCATCAACAGGTAGATTTTTTAATAGCT
Source organism: uncultured Spongiibacteraceae bacterium (assembly GCA_964568295.1). Classification (GTDB taxonomy): domain Bacteria; phylum Pseudomonadota; class Gammaproteobacteria; order Pseudomonadales; family DT-91; genus DATCSZ01. The sequence continues at coordinate 1,737 of CAZMQC010000029.1, forward strand.
GAATATCGCGCTTAACGCCCGTTACCAACTCACTGGCTAACGGTTGGGCAAGACGCAATTGGATTAAGGCGCAAATCCCATCGGCATCACCATTAAATACATCGTAGTTCGCCATGCCTACCTAGCGCCGTTAGAAGTTGAGCTTGTTAAAAATTTTGGTAGGAATCGCAACGATAATGCCCATGATAATGCGCCAAAACCAAGGCAAATAAACCTCCGCTTTACGCTTAGTCACCGCATTTTCAATCCCCGCAGCAATATCCTCAGGCTGCGCCCAGAGTAAACCTTTTTTCTCTACAAATGCTGTCATCGGCGTATCGACAAAACCCGGTTTAATATTCAACACATGCACACCGACGCGTGACATTCTAGCTCGCAAGCCTTGTAAGAAGGTATTAACAATTGCCTTGCTCGCGCCATAAGCGTAATTGCTTGCGCGGCCACGGTCGCCCGCCACCGATGAAATCACCGCAATCGTGCCAGTTTTTTGCTGTTCCATGTGATTAGCCAAAACCGTCAACATCGACAGCGTGCTAGTGCTATTCACATATAACATGGCTTGCAAAGCCTGCCAATCCTG
>CAZMQC010000029.1:2416-5497 GCA_964568295.1 uncultured Spongiibacteraceae bacterium
CGCCAAAAATCCGACATAATCGCGGGATCGCGCTGTTGTTCAAGTTGCTGCCAGTTTGGATAGCAGCGAGTAAACGTTGCCGCGCTCATACGCGCATCTTTGGCAATATATAATCGCCCTTTTGCCTGTAAAACGGTTGCATCTAATGCGTTTAATAAAGCCAGCGTTTTCTCACCTAAGAACGGGAAATCAATCGCTAACGTTACGCCAGCCATAGGAAAAGATAATAGCCCTTTACCTGCAATATCCCCCATCATTTTTAACACCACCAAAAATGAACCTTGTTTCGCAGCGCTAATTTTTTGCAAGATTTCGGTAATACCCGCTTTGGCATCTTGCAGAGGTAAAACACATTGATACTGCAAAAAACCTTTTTTACCGTACATGCGATTCCAATGCAAAATGCCGTCTAAAGGGTAGAAAAATGGATCAAAATCTACTGTTGCTTGTTTTCTATCAACGCGCTGACGATGGTAGTAAAGCTGATTAAAAGCGCTTAACGATAATTGATTAACTAGCGAAATAGGCGGTGTGACTGGCATAGCCAAAGGCTTTTTTACTTTTTTAGAAGTTAGCACACCATCATTAGCGTGATTGCCACGAATAAAATGCCCACGCCCCAACGCCTCACCTTTGGCTAAGCAATCTAACCACGCAGCGGTATATTCAAAGCCTTGCGACGCTTCAGATAAGGCAAAAAAATCATCTAAATGCTTATATTTTATCGTTTCGCTAAGCACGCGCCGACTCGCCACTTTTTTTAGTTGAATACGAGCCGATAAAATAATGCCAGTTAACCCTAAGCCGCCAACCGTGGCATGAAACAACACACTATTTTGTTGTTCAGAACATTGATAACGCTGTCCATCACTGCGCAACAATTCAAAGTCGAGCAAATGACAAGAAAAGCTACCCGCTTGCTCATGGTTTTTACCGTGCACATCATTAGCAATCGCACCCGCCACCGTGACAAATTTAGTACCAGGCGTTACAGGTAAAAACCAACCTTGCGGCAAAAACGTCGCTAAAATATCTGCTAACGTCACACCCGCTTCGCAGTGCAAAATGCCCGTAGTTTTATCAAAGCTAATAAGATGATTAAGCTGTTTACTGGAAACCACCTGCCCCGTTAAATTCTGACAACTGGAACCGTAGCTACGCCCCAAACCATAGGGCAATAAACTTTGCTCACAATTTGGAAAGTTCGCATGGCGATTGGGCAATAAAAAACCTTGCTGCTCACCACCCGGATATAAGCCCCATGAAGGAAACAGACTCATAACGCCAATCCAAATACCAATAAAACCAACACACCAACAAGCAAGCTTTGTTTATCTTTGACCGCAAAAACAATCGGATCATCGTGCATATCACCACGATGAGCAATCAGCCAAACACGGCTAATCCAATATAATAAAATCGGGCATGCCAACCATAAAACACTGGGGTTATTGTACAGCGCCAACACCTCAAAATTATTCACATACAGTGCAAAAACCAATACTGCAATATAGCCACTTGCCGCGCCTAATGCCGCTACCATCACACCATCTTCGGCATGATAGCCACGCCCCACTGTTTTATTAGCCCCTTGCTCTTTCAACATCACCAATTCAGTATAACGTTTTACTAAGGCCAAACTTTGGAAAATAAACAGTGAAAACGCCAGTAGCCAAAACGAAAATGGCACACCAATCAACAGCGTACCAGCAACAATACGCAGGGTATAGAGAATCGCCAACACCACCGCATCGAGCATAATAACTTTTTTCAGACCAAACGAATAAGCAACGGTAACCGCATAATAAATCGCTAAAGCAACAATAAACGGCCAAGGGGTAAACACTAGCAAAGCAGCGGTTGCCAGCAATAAAACAGGCAGTAATAAAATACCGTGGGTTAAGGGAATATCTCCCGCCGCAAAAGGACGCTTACGCTTACTGGGGTGCTGCCTATCAGAAGGTAAATCCAGCAAATCATTCAAAACATAAACGCTGGAAGCCGCTAAGGAAAAGCTTAAAAAGCCCGCCAACACCACCAACCAATCTACATCTAACCAAACATGCGCGGTTAAAATAGGCACCAAAATTAAAACGTTTTTTATCCATTGGTGTACTCGAATAGCTTTGATATAGCGCATAACTGAGGCTTGTGGATTATTGATATGTACTACGTCCGCGCACACCTGTTTAGCTTGCTGAAGCAAACGCTGCTTAGCGGTCACCACAATCGCCTGCTCACAATCGCGCCAAATGGCTAAATCAACCGCTTCATTGCCAACATAACTATAATTACCCTTGCCAAACTCTTGGTTCAAACGCTGCGCTTTACGTGAACCAGTTAAGTTGGTTTGATCGTCGCTAGCAAACACGCCATCGAACAACTGCAAATAATCGCTGACCGCTTGCGCGATTTTAATATTGGCGCCAGTTGCCAAATAACAAGCAACGCCCTGCTGTTTTTGTTCAGTGACCCAATCCAGTACCTGCTGATTATAGGGTAGCCAGCGCGCATCAAATTCAACGCGTTGCGCAATTTGTTTTTTCAAATTGGCTTTACCTTTTAACAGCCAAAACGGTATCAACACGCACCAAAACACATTGGCTTTCATTAACAACAAAAAGCTTTCAAGCAAGGTATCGCTTTTAACTAAGCTGCCGTCCAGATCAACCACTAACACCTTATTCTTCATACGCTTTCCTGTGACCATTTCGGTTTTACACCCAACAACATCAACACCAACATACTGATTAAACCCACTAACACGGCAAACCACAAGGTTGCCAAGCGACAAATCGTAGTAATGGCAATAGCGCTTGCTATATCAAACTTAGCCATCACTAATAACGAGGCCATAATCAACTCTGACGCGCCTAAGCCGCCCGGCGACATTGACAACGACCCAAGCAAAATTGCCATACCATACACAGCAACCGCCAAGGCAAAATGACTTAGCTCTGGCTGGTACGCCTGCATCACCAGCTGCAAGCCATAAGCCTCTAATCCCCACGAAACAATCCCCAGCAACAAGCCCATTGTCAAAAAACGCAAGGTCAATAAATCTCTAGCGTTTTCCAAGGT
>CAZMQC010000029.1:5597-13061 GCA_964568295.1 uncultured Spongiibacteraceae bacterium
AAATCAGGCAGGTATCTTATAACAGCGTTGTAATGGGGGCAAACGAACTTTAACAGCAGCACGATCAACGCCCACAAAAAAGGAGGCTTTCGCCCCCCTTTTCCTTAATAACACCGATTATTCTAACTGAACAAACTCTCGGTTTTTCTCTAACATTTTCGGACCTATACCTTTTACTTTCAATAAATCATCAGTATGTGTATATGGGCCGTTGGCCTCTCGATATTCAACAATTGCTTTGGCTTTTGCTGGACCAACGCCATCAAGTGCTTCGGCAATTTGAGGAGCATCTGCTGAATTAATATTGACTGGATAGCCCGCTAAAGCAGACGAAGCAATACCAAAACAGAGTGCACTAGAGAGTAGTAATTTAGAGATTTTGCTTTTCATCATTCTTCCTCCTTTATTCCTTGAATGACTAGCGTGTTTAATTTAAACAGCTCGATTCTAAAAAGCAAGCTTAAAATAAATTATTTTTAACAATCCTTAAAAAATACCTAAAAAACGCTTACGTTGCAGTTGTTTTTCACAAGCTTGCAATTGAGTTTGATAACGCGATGCTTGCCCCGCCACTTTTTGCGCAACAGGCATTAGCCAAGCTTTATTTTTATAACTGCTTCGACTAAAGCCGCCATGCCCCTCATGATAAGCCAAGTACAAATTGCCAGTATCGCTTTTAGCCACACCATTGCGGCGATGGGTTTCATTGTTATACCAACCAATAAACATTAACGCGTCGCCAATTTTATTGCGTTTATGCCGATAATTACCGCTAGCGCGTTGATAATGCCGCCATGTTTCATTTTTAGCTTGCGGATAACCATAAGCGGTGGATGGTCTGCGCCCAGGAATAAAACCGAGATAGTATTTGCGTGGTGGTCTAGCATTGTGAACGAAGCGCGATTCTTGGTGAATAATAGCCATCATGGTAGGAATGGATGAACCCCATTGCTTTTGCGCTTTAACTGCCTGCTTGTACCAACTTTTCTTTTCCTTAAAAATAGCGCAAAGATCATCGGTTTGTTTGGGTGGCGCAGTCGAGCAACCGACCAACAACAAGCTCAAAGCCAGCAATAAAATAAAATGTTTACGTTCATACACCGCCAATCAACTCCAAAAACGCTTGTTCGTCCATCACGGCAATATTCAAGGCTTGCGCCTTGGTCAGCTTAGAACCAGCTTCAGAACCCACAATAACCAAATGGGTTTTAGCCGAAACCGAACCTGCCACTTTTGCGCCTAGCGCTTGCAAACGCTCTTTCGCCTCACTACGGCTCATACTCGCAAGATTGCCTGTCAAAACAATGGTTTGCCCAAGCAGTGGCAAATCCGCATCATCTGGTTTAACAATGGCAGGCCATTGAATCCCTGCCGCCAACAAGCTCTGAATAATGCTTTGATTTTTCGCATTGGCAAAAAAGTGCAAAATATGTTGCGCAACAATCGGACCGATATCGGGCACATCCAATAATTGCTGCTCAGACGCGCTCATAACCGCATCTATGGTTAAAAAATACTGTGCTAAATTTTGCGCGGTAGCCTCGCCCACCTCACGAATCCCCAAGGCATAAAGAAAACGTGGCAAGGCCGTTTGCTTACTCTTCTCAATCGCAGCCATTAAATTAGCCGCTGACTTGTCGCCCATGCGTTCTAACTGCGCAATATGGGTTTGTTGCAACGTATAAATATCGGCAATACTTGCCAACATTCCCGCATCCACCAACTGCTCTACTAATTTATCGCCCAGCCCATCAATATCCATAGCTTTACGGCTAGCAAAATGAATAATGGCTTGCTTGCTTTGCGCGGAACAACTAATGCCGCCCGTGCAACGCGCAACCGCCTCGCCCTCTATGCGCTCAATCTCTGATTGGCAAACAGGACAATGCGAAGGGAAGCTAATCACGCGGCTATTGGCAGGACGTTTATCCAGCAGCACCGACACAATTTGCGGTATCACATCGCCCGCACGACGCACCACCACGGTATCGCCTATTTGGACGCCCAAGCGCTCAATCTCATCGGCGTTATGCAAGGTGGCATTACTAACGGTAACACCGCCAACAAACACCGGCTGCAGCCGTGCGACAGGGGTAATCGCGCCTGTGCGCCCTACCTGAAATTCGACATCTTGCAATACCGTCATTTCTTCTTGCGCAGGAAACTTATACGCCACCGCCCAACGCGGCGCACGCGAAACAAAGCCTAAACGTTGCTGCAAGCCTAAATCGTTAACTTTAAAAACAATACCATCAATATCAAATGGCAAGGCATCGCGTTTTGCCAATAACATCTGGGTGTAGTCCATACAGGCTTCAACACCCCGTAAACACTGCATATCGCGGCTAATGCGAAAACCCCATTGGTGTAATTGCTGCAGAATAGCGAAATGATTATCGGCTAATTCGCCTTCAACAATACCGACACTATAACTACACATTTCCAAAGGACGTTGCGCGGTAATGCGCGGATCCAGTTGACGCAAACTGCCAGCGGCGGCATTACGCGGATTCATAAAGGTTTTATCCCCGCGTAAACGTGCTTGTTCGTTTAGCTTTTCAAAACCTGCTTTGGGCATATACACCTCGCCGCGCACTTCCAAGCGCTTAGGCCAGTGTTCGCCACGCAACTGTAACGGTACGGAGCGGATGGTTTTGACATTGTGAGTTATATCCTCGCCAACTGTACCATCACCGCGCGTTGCTGCCCGCACTAACACACCGTTTTCATACATTAAGCTCACCGCTAAACCATCCAGTTTTGGCTCAGCGACATATTCAATAGCGGTTGTAAGATTTAAGCGGTCTTTAACGCGGCGGTCAAAGTCCAGTAAAGCGGCGGTATCTAAGGCATTATCCAAAGACAGCATGGGCATTTCATGCTGCACTTGCTGGAAGCTATCTAAGGCTTTGCCACCAACGCGCTGACTGGGCGATTGCGCATCAAACCACGCTGGATATTCGGCTTCCAGTTGCTTAAGCGACTGCATCGCTCGGTCATATTCCGCATCAGGTACTAAAGGCGTATCCAACACATAATAATGATAATTGTAATCGTCAAGTTGTTGTCTTAACGCCGCGATTTGCTGCTGTGGATTAGCCATTTTGTAATAAGGTTCGCTGTAAATAGTCTCGAATGCGCTGACGTGAATGCTGCAAGGTTTGCTCAGTCATGGTGCTGTGCTGCTCATCTTTCAAGCTACCATTGAGATTTTTAGCCACGCATTGCGCAACTTCAACCATAGTATCAAAGGCCTCCATCGGACGTTCAGGACCAGGCAGGCGCATAAACAAGGTGATCCCAGGGGTAAAAAAATCGTGCGAACTATCATTGGAGAAACTACCGGGCTTAACCAAGTTAGCAACGCTAAACTGCATCGCACCTTTGCCGTTCGCTTCCTCAAAACGATGAAAAATCGACATTGCCCCTAAACGACAATCGCAACTTTTCAGCAAAGCAAACAAATCGGCACCCGCGAAGCCCTGTTCTTGGCTAGCCACTACATGCACAATCAGAATTTCTTGCGGTTCTTCTTGCAGGTCAGTCTCGTCGGCATCATCAATATCATCAAACATTGGTTGCTCAACAGCGACGGTTTCTTGCAAAACTTCTTCATCTGCCACTGTTTCCGTTTGACTATTAGCACCAACTTTAAAGGGATCAACAAACAAAGGATCATTAAAATCAAGCGGCGAATCCGCAAACAAGCTCGGTTCAGTTTTGCTAGACGCAACACGCTTATTGCCGCCGTTGGGTAATTCGCTCAACGACAAATCATCCTCACGACTATATTTAGAGCGCTCAACTTTGCGCTTCATTTTTACAACCTGCTTACGCTCTTTGTGCGCACGACGAAAACCGTCAAAAATAACGTACAAAGTTAGCAATACAATAAACGTAATAAGCCACTCTCTAATACCCAGTTCCACTTCGCTTATCCACCTTTTACCTATGTTTACCCTAAGAAGCCGCCAGTTCAGCCGCTTCTTCAACATTTACCGTCACTATACGTGAAACCCCAGGTTCGTGCATAGTAACCCCCAATAATTGCTGTGCCATTTCCATCGCGCCTTTGTTATGCGTAATGTAAATAAATTGCACATGCGCCGACATCTCTTCAACCATTCTGGCATAGCGCCCAACGTTGGCATCATCCAGCGGCGCATCGACTTCGTCCAACATACAAAACGGCGCTGGATTTAAACGAAAAATCGAAAACACCAAAGCAATCGCGGTTAACGCCTTTTCCCCACCCGATAACAAATGAATGGTGCTGTTTCGCTTACCCGGTGGCTGCGCCATAATCGCAATACCGGTATCGAGTAAATCTTCCCCTGTCATCGCCAAATAAGCACGGCCGCCGCCAAATACTTTAGGAAACAGCTCTTGCAAACCAGCATTAACCTGCTCAAACGTATCTTTAAATCGCGCACGCGTTTCGCGGTCAATTTTACGAATGGCATTTTCCAAGGTTTCTAAGGCTTGTTGCAAGTCGTCATTTTGTTCATCTAAATAAGTTTTACGCTCTAGCGCTACTTTATATTCTTCAATCGCCGCAAGGTTAATTGCGCCCAAACGCGCAACACGTTGGGCAATTTGCGCAATTTCAGTCTGCCAATCTTTTTCATTTGCATGGCTAGGCATATCGACAAGAATAGCTTGTAAGTCAAATTCTGCCTCAGCCAATTGCTCTTCTAAGGTTTGTCGCTGCACAATAATGGTTTGCGACGCTAAGCGTGCTTGCTCTAACTTTAACCGCGATTGGTCAGTGTCTTGTTGCAACGCGGCACGATTGCGCTCCGCATCGCGACGCTGTTGCTCAATACGCTCAACCCGTTCACGCGCTTGCGACATTTCTTGCTCAACCACCAAACGTTTATCTAATAACGCCTCAAGCTCTAACGATGCATCATCGCTAGGCGAGCGATAACTGGCAATCGCTTCTTGTAAGCGCTGTTGTTTATCCCGCAATTGTTCATGCTGAATACTGGCGCGCATCAGCGACTGCTGCAAAGCTTGCAACTGTGTTTGTAAAGATTGCTCTTTTACCAACAATTGATAACGGCGATCTTTATCGCGTCGTGCTTTGTCACGGTTATGGTCTAATTGGTCGCGCAGTGCTTCACGCTGATTAACCAAGTCTTCACGCTTAAAGGTATCTTGCTCAATCGCTTCGATTGCTTGCTGTAAAACAAAACGCGCTTCTGCCAAACTTTCTTGCTCCATCCGCGCTTGCTCGCGCAGCTCGTCCATATCTTGCTGAATTTGACTGCGGCGATGAGAGATTTGTTCAGATTTAGCGCGATGCTGGTTAACCTGCATACTTAACGCGTTATGTTGTTGCACCGCTTGTTTATAAAGCCGTTGTAATTCGTCGCGCTCACGCTCAGCGCTATTTAACGCTGAGGCATTATTGGCTAAATCGCCCTCAAGCTGTTGTTTTTCCGCTTCCAAATCGACGATGCCGCTTTCAAGCAGCTCGATTTCATGCCGTCTTTTCAGCATCCCCGCTTGCGCGTCTTCATCTTTAATACTGCGTAGCCAGTTACTACCCAGCCATAGCCCTTCTGCCGTAATAATCGACTCGTTAGCGCTCAGTTGCTTACGCGCGTTTAACGCCTGTTCCAGCGTTTCGGCAACATAAACGCCCGCCAACAAACCTTGCAAACCCGCGTCATTATTCACCTTATTGAGCAAAGGGGTTAACGTATTTTTTGGCGCATAATCGGCAATATAACTATCTAACAAGGTCACGTAACCGCTGGTAAGTTGTAGCGCTTGCTGCGCGTAATCAGCAATATCGTCCACATACAGCGCTTGCAGCTGCCCAGTTAACACCACTTCAACCGCTTTTTCCCAACCGGTTTCAACCTGTAATTGCTCCGCTAAAATCGCTTGCTCGGTTAGACCAGTACGCATTAACCACGTCACCACTTGGTCGTCATTATTTTCAAATGCAGCTTGTTGCAAAGCTTCCAAAGACGACAAACGCCCACGGTCGGCCTGTAATTGGGTTTTAACTTTATCTAAATTTTCATCGAGCTCTCTAGCAATCAAACGCTTGTCTTCGATAAATTGCTGTTGATCATCAAGTTGCTGCTGACTGGCGTCTAATTGCAATTCCAACTCAACTAACTGCTCTAATTGCAGCTCGCTTTCGCCTTCATCGGCGATCACCTGCGTTTGTAATTGTTGCGTTTCTTCGTTAAAACGCTGCAAACGTTCATCTAAACGTTGCATGGACTTTTCAATATGCTGAATTTGCGAGCGCTGAATTTCGGCTTTTTGTTGCGATTGCGAGGCGGACTGGGTGAAGTTATCCCACGTTTGCTGCCATTGCTGCATGGCTTGTTCTTGCGTTTCTAATTGCAACGCCGACTCTTCCTCAGCTTCGGTGAGTAACTCCAACTCCGGCTCAAGCATGATAAGCTCTTCTTGCCATTGCTGCTGCTTGTCTTGGTCTTCTTGTAAAATATGCTGGACTTGCGCCATATCCTTCTGGCTTTGCTGCAACTCTTCTTGCAGCTTGTTGTATTGCTCTCTTTGATGCGACAAGGATTGCTCACAACGCGCAATTTCAGCGCCTAAACCGTAGTAACGGCTTTGAATTTGCTCAAAGCTTTCTCGGCTTTCGCCATTCTCAACAAATAATTGCTCAAGCAAAGCGTCTAGCTCGGTTTGCTTGGTAACCGCTTCTTCAACTTCTAATTCATATTGATTGATATGTTGCTGAAAAAATTGCGCGTTTTCATCTAAATCACGCCATTGCAACGCTTGTAACTGCGCCTTATATAAGCGTTCGTCTTTTTTCAGTTCGGTATAACGTTCGGCTGCTTGCGCTTGACGGTGTAGATGCTGTAATTGTTTATCCAACTCTTCGCAAATATCGCTTAGCCGCTCCAAGTTTTCTTGGGTTCGGCGCATCCGCGTTTCGGTTTCCTTGCGGCGCTCTTTATATTTAGAAATCCCAGCGGCTTCTTCGATAAAGACCCGTAGCTCTTCGGGTTTTGCTTCAATCAACTTCGAAATCATGCCCTGTTCAATAATGGCATAACTTCTAGGACCAAGCCCTGTGCCTAAGAAAATATCGGTAATATCGCGACGGCGGCATTTTTGCCCGTTAAGAAAGTATTGATTATCGCCATCGCGCCCAACCCGTCGTTTAATCGAGATTTCCGCATACGAGGCATATTCACCGATTAAACTGCCGTCGGAATTATCAAACACTAATTCAATCGAGGCTTGCCCTATCGGTTTACGTCCACTGGAACCGTTAAAAATAACGTCGGTCATGGACTCGCCGCGCAGGTTTTTAGCCGAGCTTTCACCCATAACCCAACGCACCGCGTCAATAATATTGGATTTACCACAACCATTCGGCCCCACTACCGCGCACAAATTCGTCGGAAAATCGACCGTTGTTGGATCAACAAACGATTTAAAACCCGCCAATTTGATACTTTT
>CAZMQC010000030.1:0-1764 GCA_964568295.1 uncultured Spongiibacteraceae bacterium
TCCATGCCGTGCTCGCTGATATAACCATGACCGCCAAACACCTGTAAACCTAAGTTAGTTGCCTCAAAGCCCAGTTCGGTACAGAACGCTTTGGCAATCGGCGTGATAAGCGCTAAACGGTCTTCAGCCGCTTTTTTCGCTTCATCGTCATAAGCATGCAAGACACAATCGCTAACAAATGCCGCTTCATATAAAAACGCACGGAAACCTTCTTGCAAGGCTTTTTGTGTCATCAACATACGACGCACGTCTGGATGTACAATAATCGGGTCGGCTGGGCCATCGGGATTTTTCGGACCCGTTAGCGAACGCATCGCCAAACGCTCTTTCGCGTAAGCTACAGCGCCTTGGTAAGAACCTGTTGCGCCGCACAAGCCTTGTAAGGCTGTACCTAAACGCGCTTCGTTCATCATGGTGAACATTTGCTCTAAACCTGAGTTTTCTGCGCCTACCATAAAGCCAGTTGCACCATCAAAGTTCATCACACAGGTCGCGGAACCTTTAATTCCCATTTTGTGCTCAATAGAACCCGCATTGACCGCATTACGCTTGCCTGGATTACCATTTTCATCAGGTAAGTATTTAGGGCAGATAAATAAGGAAATACCTTTAGTACCTTCGGGAGCGCCAGGTGTACGTGCCAGTGTTAAATGCACGATATTTTCAGCCATATCGTGATCGCCACCAGTAATAAACATTTTAGTACCCGTAATTTTATAGCTGCCATCGGCTTGTGGTTCAGCTTTGGTTTTTGCCAAACCCACATCAGAGCCGCAATGCGCTTCGGTAATACACATGGTGCCAGTCCAAGTGCCTTCCACCATTTTGCGCACATAGGTTTGCTTCTGCTCTTCGCTGCCGTGAATGCTAATACATTTCACCGCACCAAAGGTTAAGCCAGTGTACATATTCCATGCCCAGTTGGCGGTACCAAATAATTCGTTAACCACAATACCTAAGGAAGCAGGTAGGTTTTGACCGCCTAAATCTTCTGTAGCGGCAAGACTCGACCAACCGCCTTCCGCATATTGTTTAAACGCTTCTTTAAAGCCTTTAGGCGTAGTGACACAGCCATTGTCAAAGTGACAGCCTTCGTTATCACCGCTTTGATTGATGGGCGCTAAAACGTTTTCAGCAAATTTTGCCGCTTCGTTGATAATGGCATCACGTGATTCGCTGTCTAGCTCTACAACATCTTTTAGTTTTTTGTAGTGACTATCACTATCTAAGTAGTCTTCCAAAACAAAACGGATATCGCGTAGTGGTGCCTTATACGTTGGCATAGCTAACTCCCATCATTAATGAATTTAATAAAACTTCACAATAATACCGTAGCTTACCGCAAGTTTCCTATAAATTATTGTTTAGACCGACAACCGAATGGCAAAAAACGGCCCCATTAGCAAATAACCACAAAAAAGCAATGGTTAATACGTAAATATTAATGCTTTGTCATATTATTTTATCTTCCAGTCCCCGCCTATCTATGGCATAACTGTTGCCAACCGATGGCGATACCGCCGAAATATGTTTTGAGAGGTCCGAGATGGATGAATTATCCCAATATGCCGAACGATTAGAGCGTTCGTTCAACAAAGCCGCTGATAAAATAACCATTGAAAAACTATCAAAAAACTTTTTTGATAAGTTCTTTTCAATCTACCCTGAAACCCAAGATTTCTTTAAGCAAAGTGATATGAATTACTTTAGCCGTAAAAAAATGAAGATTATTTTTGAGTTTTTAGTGGATATTGTAAAACACCC
>CAZMQC010000030.1:1864-3020 GCA_964568295.1 uncultured Spongiibacteraceae bacterium
CCCGCCGCAATAGGCTTTAAGCCGTAACAAACCAGCCCTTGTTGGCGCGCTTTATGTAGTAACGCTTCTGCCACCAAGGTTTTACCCGCGTCGGTATCCGTGCCTGTAACAAAATAGGTTTTCATGTTTAAAGCGACATCTGTGGCTTTTCAATGTAGAAAAAAGCCAATTGGTAACTGAGCGGCAAGCCTTGCTCGGTACGATGTTTTTCGTAGGCATATTGCAATAGTTGCCAACGCTTTTTGCCTATACCACTGGCATTTTTTCGGTATAGCACGGTTTGAGCGCCAATATTTTTTAAGCTACGCAATAAATCGGGTAGTTTTTGATAGTAATCCGTGCGTTTAAGTTTTTCCGCCGAATGAATAGTAAGCCCAGCGTGTTCGATATAATGCCGCCATTGCTCCATGCTGGGAAACACATTCACATGCGGTTCATTATCCGCTTTAGCAAAGCTATTTCTAAGCTCAATCAGGCTTTTGTCTGCCAGCGTACTAAGCCAAATTTTACCGCCGGGTTTTAATACGCGAAACCACTCGCCAAACAGTACCATCGGCTGTTGACTCCATTGCACAGCAAGGCTAGAAAAAATAGCATCAACGCTATTATCTTCAAACGGCAAGTATTCGGCATCGGCTGCCATAAAATGTACGTGCGGATATTGTTGCTGCGCATAATCAACCATGCCCTGCGCCAAGTCCAAGCCCATCACATTCGGCGCTGTATCAGCAAGCTGCGCAGTATGTTTGCCCGTGCCGCAGCCAATATCCAAAACTACCGCTTGCGCAGGATAAGCTTCAACTTGTTTAAGCAAATATTCCGCTGCCCATTGCTGGATTTTTGCCGCTTCATCGTAAGTCGGCGCCGCACGACCAAAGCTTAGCGCTATCTTTTGTTTGTTTTGTTCAACACTATTAATACTTAAGCTTAATAACGCGCTGAAAATTTGGTCAGGACGTTTTAAAAACGGCAAATGCCCGCTATTTTCTACGGTAACTACCGTGGCGTTTGGCTGTAACTTTTGCACGGCGTTGGCGCTAGCAATATTAACCAAAGCATCTTTTTCGCCAAAACACCATAATTGCGTAGCTTGAATATTGCCAAGTAACTTGGTTTGATCGCAACTTGCTAAATAACGCAAACCTTGTGCTAAATC
>CAZMQC010000030.1:3120-8608 GCA_964568295.1 uncultured Spongiibacteraceae bacterium
ACCTGAAAATATTGCGCAAGCCCAGGCATGAGCCAGTCAAAAATATCGCTGTTGGCGCTCCAGCCAGATAAAAGTACACACGGAATATGCGCGTTTTCACTGGTGCCGTAGGTGTCGTAGGAAAAGTGCTGTAATTGCCAAGTCATTGAATAGTCTGATAAATCGTTTTAAGCGCAGCAAGTAAGGCTTCAACATCATGGCTGCTGTGCGCTGCGGATAAGGTAATGCGTAAACGCGCAGTGCCTTTGGGAACGGTTGGCGGACGAATAGCGCTCACCCAAAAGCCTGCCTGTAATAATTGTTGCTGCCATTGTAGCGCTAACTGTTCATCGCCAACCATTAAAGGCTGTATAGCTGTATTGGACGGCTGAATTGGCAAACCTAATAAACCTGCTTCATGGCGAAAATAGCTAATTAGCTGTTGTAAATGCTCGCGTCGCCATGCTTCTTCTTGCAAGAGTTTTAATGCGGTAAGACTGCTAGCAGCAATCGCAGGTGGCAAGGCAGTAGTGTAGATATAAGGGCGAGCAAATTGAATAAGGCTTTCAATCAGCAATTCAGAACCAGCAACGATTGCACCAAAACTGCCCAAAGCTTTGCCGAGCGTACACATTAAAACCGGCACTTGCTCTTGATTAAGCCCCGCTTGCTCGCAAACGCCTAAGCCGTTTTTGCCTAACACGCCAAAGCCATGCGCGTCATCAACCATCAACAACGCATCATGCTGCGCGGCAATTGCTGATAGCTCAGTTAGCGGCGCTATATCGCCATCCATGCTGTAAACCCCGTCCACACAAATCAGGCGACGTCTTGCCGTCGTACCCTGCAATTTATTGGCGAGGCTTTGTATATCATTGTGCAAAAAACGTTGAAACCGCGCGCCCGATAATAAACCCGCGTCAATTAAAGAGGCATGGTTAAGCTTATCTTCAAACACGGCATCTTGCTTGTCACATAAGGCAGTAATCACTGCCAAATTTGCCATATAGCCCGTGGAGAACAATAAAGCGCGTTCGCGCCCCGTGATTTCGGCGAAATAGTTTTCTAGCTCGTGATGCCAATAGCTATGACCAGACACTAAATGCGAAGCGCCGCTACCCACACCATAATCACGCCCTACGCGCTGCAAGGTTTCGATAAGTTTGGGATGGTTGGCAAGCCCTAAATAATCATTGCTACAAAAATTACGTAGCACTTGACCATTGACGGTTTGCACAGGCGCAGTCGGCGACGCCACCACCGCGCGACTGCGATACAAATGCTCAGATTTGCGTTGCTGCAACTGCGCTTGCAACTGCGACCAAAGAGTTAACGACATGCGTTGAACAAGACTTAGCTATTCGCCGCAGCGTTATAGAACATACTATTATTGTTACCTGCCTGCTTGCGCAAAGCGGCGTGGTCAGCTGCGCGTTGTTGCGCGGCTTGATACGGTTCTGGCTGAATGCCTAAACGCTTAAATAGCTCTTGGTCTTTTTCAGTTTCAGGGTTGGCGGTGGTTAATAACTGCTCGCCATAGAAAATGGAGTTAGCGCCCGCTAAAAATGCCAGTGACTGCGTTTGATCATTCATTTGCTCACGTCCAGCAGATAAGCGCACATGAGAAGCAGGCATCATAATACGCGCCACCGCAATCATGCGGATAAAATCAAATGGATCGACATCGGCTTGATGATCAAGCGGCGTACCTTCTACTTTTACCAACATATTAATCGGTACAGAATCAGGATGCGCTGGCATATTGGCTAATTGAATTAATAAACCCGCGCGGTCATGCAAGCTTTCGCCCAAACCAACAATGCCGCCACTGCAAACTTTCATGCCTACATCACGCACGCGTTGCAAGGTATCTAAACGGTCTTGGTAAGTACGCGTACTAATAATTTCGCCGTAGTATTCTTCTGAGGTATCAAGGTTATGGTTGTAATAATCCAAACCTGCTTTAGCTAAACTTGCCGCCTGATTGTCGCTTAACATACCCAAGGTCATGCAGGTTTCCATGCCTAAACCTTTCACACCTGAAATCATCGCGGTTAATTTTGGAATATCGCGGTCTTTCGGCGAACGCCAAGCAGCGCCCATACAAAAACGTGTGGAGCCTTGTTCTTTCGCCGCGCGCGCTTTATCCATCACCTCTTGAATTTCCATCAAGTCTTCGTATTTCAATCCCGTATCGTAGCGATTGCTTTGTGGGCAATACGAGCAATCTTCAGGGCATTTACCCGTTTTAATGCTTAATAATTGGCTCACCTGTACGGTGTTGGCATCAAAAAATTGGCGATGCACGATTTGCGCTTGGAATAGTAAATCGTTAAAGGGCAAATTAAATAATGCTTCGACTTCTTCACGGGTCCAGTCGCTGCGAATGGGCGCTCTGCTGGTTGCATTCATGGCAAGTACCTAGGTATATTTGACGTAAAATTTGTGCGTGAATCATACACGAAAACGGACTAGTCAACCAAAAGGATTTTAAATGGTTTACAACTTTTTGAAAAAACTGCCTTATCAATTACAAAAACAATGCTTGTTGTGCCAATGCGCTATCGTTAATAACACCGATATTTATGGTCTTTGTTCGTATTGTTTAAACGCCCAACCTGCGATGCAACCTTGCTGTTTACAATGCGGCTCGATGACCGCTAAACCTATGCAACAATGCGGAGAATGCGCTAAAAAGCCGCCGCATTTTGCGCAAACGATAGCTTTCACTCGCTTTAATCCCGATATCCAACGCTTGATTTACCCACTCAAACAACAGCATGATTTAGCAGTTTTGCGCTTGCTCAGCGATTGTTTAGTTGCCACCGTTTTGCAACAAACGCTCAATGTTGATGTCATCATACCTGTGCCGATGCATTGGCGCAGAAAACTGCTACAAGGCAATAATCATGGTGCGCTCTTGGCTAAACAAGTCGCAAAAAAGCTGTCAATAACGTATAACGACCATTGGCTGAAAAAACAGTGGCACACCCAACCGCAGCGCGGGCAAAGCGGGCAAAAACGGCGACTTAACTTGTTGGGCGCTTTTTATTGTCAGCAAAATTTATCAGGGCATCGCATCGCGATAGTTGATGATGTTATGACCACGGGTAGCACCATGAATGAAGTTGCCAAGGCATTAAAAAAGGCGGGCGCTGCTGAGGTTATTGCCTTAGTGGTCGCCAAAACCTAAAAGGTGGTAAACTACCAGGCGCTAGTTAAGTGCTAGCGATTTACAACCCTCTATTTGGAATGATTGTGCGTATGCGTTTGATTGCGGTTTTATTATCAATGCTCTCTTTGCCAGTGCTTGCTGCGTCAGAGCAGGCGCTTGATAAAGAAACATTATTCCAACTGTTATCCGCAGAATTTGCCATCTATCGTGAACAATTTCAGCAAGCGCAAAATATTTACTTAGCAGAAGCGCGCGAGCTACAAGATGCAGGCTTGGCGGAACGCGCAACACGCTTGGCGTTGCACAATCAGCATTATGTGGATATGTTGGAGTCAGCAAAAATATGGTTGCGTAAGCAACCCGCTAATGCCGAAGCGATGTACTATCTTTCGCTAGCGTATGCGCTCACCTCGCAAGCCAGTCTTGCGATGGATTGGATGGAAAAAGTTTTGCCGACCAAGCAAGCCACCGATTTCACCCAGTTAGTTGCGCTATTAGATGACGATACCTCCAACCGTAACTACTATCTAAGCAGTTTGACCCAAGCGCATTTATCGCACCCCAATAACCTCGACGTATTATTAGCCTTAGCGAACTTATATAAGCAAGCTGACGACAAACAACAAGCCATGGGCAGTATCGAAAAGCTAATTGCACTCGATAAAAATCAGCAATTTGTTCAGCAAGCCGCGCAAATTTATTGGCATTTTAATGAAACTGATCAAGCATTTGCGCTCTATCAAAAAGCCTTAAAAAAGCAGCCGCTTAATGCAAGTTATCAACAGCAACTGTTCAAGCTGGCTTATCAACAAAGCACCACGCAGTCCTTGCAACAATTACAATTTTTAGTCGATAAAACGCCAGAACGCGGCACTATTTTGCTAACTTATGCGTCGATGTTGATGGATATGAAACAATCAACGCAAGCCAAACCCATTTTACAGCGTCTCAGCGCCCACCAAGACTACAAAGGCATTGCTCATCTTTACCTCGGATTTCTATACGCACAAGAACAACAATACCAGAGCGCTTTAACCGAACTTTTGGCGGTTCAACCTGGTAACGAATACGATAGAGCGCAAGAATACATTATTAAAATCTATATTGAGCAAGAATGGTACGGCGAAGCACTGAATCGCATAGAAAAGCAGTTAAAACTGACACTGGATAGCGAGCAAACGCAAAAGCTTTACCTATTAAAATCCAAGGTCTTAGACAAACAAGGTAGAACCCAAGAAGCCTATCAGTTACTTAGCGGCTTACTTGACCAACAACCCGACTCGTTTGACCTACGCTACACCCGCGCCATGTTGGCTAAATCGAGCGAAGAACTGCCGCTAAGAGAGTCGGATTTGCGTCATATTCTCGATAAAGATCCAACTAACGCGCAGGCATTAAACGCACTTGGCTACACGCTCGCAGATCAAACCGAACGTTACCGCGAAGCACTAAAACTCATTGAGCAAGCCAATCAATTATTACCCGAAGAGCCCGCAATTCTTGACAGCATGGGCTGGGTGCTATTTAGACTAGGACGTTTAGAAGAAGCCTTAGCGTATTTACAAAAAGCTTTGGATTTAATGCCTGATGGCGAAATTGCCGCGCATTATGCCGAAGTATTATGGGTCAGCGGCAAGCAGAAACAAGCGATTGACGTATTACGCAACGCCATTCAAAAAGAGCCAAAAAACCCTGTTTTAATTGATACCATCGAGCGTTTAAATGTCTCTTTATAAAGTTTTGCCACTTAGCTTAATGCTTATTAGTCTGTTACTGAGCGCCTGCGCCAGCAAACCCAAATTTCAATTGCATGAGCCTGAGTGGGAAATGTCGGGCAAACTGGCGGTGCAAGAAAAAACGCGTAACACCAAGTTATTATTTCGCTGGCAACAAGAAAAAGAACGCTATCTTATTCATTTAATGAATATTCTAGGGCAGATTGAACTAACGTTATTAGCCGACAAACATCTCGCCGCCGTGATGGCAAGTAATGGCAAGGTTTATCAAGCCAATAACGCCGATGAACTCATGCAGGGTTTAACCGGTTGGCATTTTCCAGTTGAAGTGATGCGATTGTGGTTACAAGGCAAACCCGATGCGCAAGCGCAGCAATTACAATATGACCAACTAGGGCAATTAACTGCATTACAAAGTAATGGTTGGCAAGTTGAATTTTCCCAATATAAAGAAGCTTTACCGTACCGCTTGCGCCTTACTCATGCGGAAAGCGAACTGTCTGTGATTGTGATTATTAAACAACATGCTCAATTCTGAACTCACTCTGCCCGCGCCCGCTAAACTCAATCTGTTTCTGCATATCTGCGGGCGGCGTGA
>CAZMQC010000030.1:8708-12928 GCA_964568295.1 uncultured Spongiibacteraceae bacterium
GGCGGCTCTTCTAACGCAGCCACCACCTTGGTCGGACTCAATCAGCTTTGGCAAACCAACTTTAGCCGCGAACAACTACAAGCCTTAGGCGTTCAATTAGGCGCCGATGTGCCGATTTTTATTTACGGCAAAAGCGCTTGGGCTGAAGGTGTTGGCGAAAAATTGGTAGCGATTGATTTGCCCGAACATTGGTATTTACTGCTTATCCCTGACTGCCATGTGTCAACCAAAGAAATTTTTTCTCACAAGGAGTTGACACGCGATACGAAAATCACGACAATGGCGACCTTTCTTGAGCAGGGTAGCCAAGGGCAGTTCAAAAATGACTGCGAAATCTTGGTTAGGAAGCTTTATCCTGAAGTTGATCAAGCCTTTGAAATCTTGAACAATTTTACTAAAGCTCAGATGACAGGAACAGGTGCTTGTGTTTACGCTCAATTCAATACTGAGCAAGAAGCTAGAAAGGTTCAGCAACAATTACCAAAGCCAATTAATAGCTTGGTAACCAAAGCCAGTAACATTTCCAGTTTATATCAAGCGCTTTAGTACAAAGTTTATTGGGGCGTCGCCAAGCGGTAAGGCACTGGGTTTTGATCCCAGCATGCGTAGGTTCGAATCCTGCCGCCCCAGCCATTTTATTGTTTCAATAAAATCCATTCATAACGATTACAGGGTAAATACTGTAATGCACAATCATAGCAGACTTACAGGTGCAACCCATGTCTAAAATGATGATCTTCACGGGTAATGCTAATCCCGAACTCGCGCAAAAAGTCGTTGATAAATTAGGTATCGAGATGGGTGATGCCACCGTCGATAAATTTTCTGACGGCGAAATTACTGTTGAAATCAACGAGAACGTGCGCGGCAAAGATGTTTTTATTATTCAGCCAACTTGTGCGCCGACCAATGACAACTTAATGGAATTGATCGTCATGGCCGATGCGTTACGTCGTGCATCAGCATCACGTATTACAGCGGTTGTACCTTATTTTGGCTATGCGCGCCAAGACCGCCGCGTTCGCTCTGCACGCGTGCCAATCACGGCTAAAGTCGTTGCTAGTATGATGTCAACGGTGGGCATTAACCGCGTATTGACCATCGACTTACACGCTGAGCAAATCCAAGGCTTTTTTGATATTCCTGTGGACAACGTTTACGGCTCATCGGTTTTGGTTGACGATATTTTGCAACAGAAATACGAAGATTTGATTGTTGTATCACCTGATATTGGCGGTGTTGCTCGCGCTCGCGCAGTTGCTAAACAATTAAACGACTTGGAATTAGCGATTATTGATAAACGCCGTCCACGTGCCAATGTTTCGCAAGTGATGCATATTATTGGTGACGTTAAAGACAAAACCTGCTTATTGGTTGACGATATTGTGGATACCGCTGGTACGCTTTGCAAAGCGGCTGAAGCATTGAAAAAATTTGGTGCTAAACGTGTCGTTGCTTATTGTACTCACCCCGTACTATCTGGCGCAGCGATTTCGAATATTAACAACTCAGTCCTCGACGAACTAGTTGTCACCGATACCATTCCGTTAAATGCCGAAGCGCAAGCTTGTTTACGCATTAGACAATTAACCATGGCGAATTTACTGGCTGAGTCGGTACGTCGTGTTAATAACGAAGAGTCGATTAGCGCATTATTTAACTAATCGGCGTGATTAAATTTAACGCAGCTTTGGCTGCGTTATTTTTTGGCTATTGAGCAGCGCTTAAAATCCTGCGATAATCGCCGCCCCTGATTTTAGCCAAGCTATTATCAGTTTTTTAACTCCTTCAAACTCTGGTCGCGGGGATGAAGGCTAACTCAGGAGACTATTATGTCCATCGAATTAAACGCGAAAACCCGTAGCGATTTGGGGAAAGGTGCGAGCCGCCGCCTACGTCGTGAAGGCGAAGTACCTGCTATTATCTATGGCGGTACTGAACCACAATCTGTTGTTCTTTCTCATAACGAGCTATTAAAAGCGCAAGAAAAAAGCGGCTTTTTTGCTTCTGTTATTAATTTGAACGTTGATGGCAAGGCGCAAAACGTTGTTATTAAAGACTTGCAACGTCACCCAGCTAAACCATTAATTCAACACGTTGACTTCCAACGCGCTGACGCATCAACTGAATTGACCCTTGAAGTACCATTGGTGTACATCAACGGCGAGATCAGCCCTGCCGTTAAAACTCAAGGTGGTAGCATCCAAGTGGTTGCAAAAACTTTGCGTGTACGTTGCGTACCAAGCAAATTGCCAGCATCTATTACGGTTGATTTGAAATCAGTTAATGCAGGTCAAATCTTGCACATTTCTGACGTTCAATTGCCAGAAGGTGTTGTATCAGCTGACTTACAATCAGGCGCAGATCGTAACCATCCGATTGCCTTGATTAACAGCGGTCGCGCAAAAGGCTAATGTTTGCTGAACGCTAGTCATGAGTAAAATCAAACTCATAGTAGGCCTGGGGAATCCCGGGCTTTCTTATTTAAATACTCGGCATAATGCAGGCCAAGATTTTGTCGAAGCCTTGGCAGATCACTATCGCATTGCATTAAGCCCCGATAAAAAATTCTTCGGCTTATTTGGCAGTGGCATCATCGAAGAGCAAGAAGTTAAATTGCTCGTCCCTACCACGTTTATGAACCGCAGCGGCCAAAGCGTAGCGGCTGTTAGCCAGTTTTATAAAATCAGCGCCGAACAATGTTTAGTCGCGCATGATGAACTCGATATTGCCGTTGGCACTATTCGCCTAAAACAAGGCGGTGGGCACGGCGGGCACAACGGCTTGCGTGACATTATTAGCGCCTTTGGCAACGACAAAGAATTTCATCGCCTACGCATTGGCATTGGCCACCCTGGCGATCGCTCGCAAGTCACCAATTATGTGCTCAAGAAAGCACCACAAAATGAACGCGAGCAAGCGCAAGCCTGTATGGAGCAAGCCATACACCAAATTAAATACATTATTGATGGGCAGTGGCAGCACGCCATGCAACATCTTCATTCGTTTCAAGCATAGAGGTTATTATGGGTTTTAACTGCGGCATCGTCGGACTTCCAAACGTAGGCAAATCAACCTTATTTAATGCGCTGACCAAAGCAGGCATTGCGGCGGAAAACTTTCCTTTTTGTACCATTGAGCCAAACGCTGGCGTAGTATTGGTTCCCGATCCACGTCTTGATCAGCTTGCCGCGATTGTAAAACCTGAGCGTATTCTGCCCACTACTATGGAGTTTGTCGATATTGCAGGCTTGGTTGCAGGCGCTTCACGTGGCGAAGGCTTAGGTAATAAATTCCTTGCCAATATTCGTGAAACCGATGCAATTGCGCATGTTGTGCGCTGCTTTGAAGACGATAATGTTATCCACGTTGCCAATAAAATTAACCCCGCCACTGATATTGATGTTATCAACACCGAATTGGCTTTAGCTGATTTAGAAAGCGTTGAAAAACAACTGCAAAAAGTAACGCGCACCGCGAAAGGTGGCGATAAAGAAGCCGTGGCTATGAAAGCCTTGCTAGAGCGTTTGCAAGCGCACCTTGACCAAGGCAAGCCTGCGCGCTCATTAGGTTTTGATGACAACGAAAAAGCCTTGGTTAAACAACTGCATTTATTGACCGTCAAGCCAACCATGTATATCGCCAACGTCAATGAAGATGGCTTTGAAAATAATCCACACCTTGATATGGTGAAGAATATTGCGCAAGCAGAAGGCGCTATCGTAGTAGCGATTTGTAATAAATTAGAATCTGAAATTGCCGAACTAGATGACGCCGACAAAGCCGAGTTTTTAGCCGATTTAGGCATGGAAGAAGCGGGATTGAACCGCGTTATCCGAGCGGGTTATGAACTTTTAGGCTTGCACACTTATTTCACCGCTGGCGTAAAAGAAGTACGCGCTTGGACCATTAGCAAAGGCGCAACTGCCCCGCAAGCGGCTGGCGTAATTCATACCGACTTTGAAAAAGGCTTTATTCGTGCCGAAGTGATTGGCTTTGACGATTTTATTGCTAACAAAGGCGAGCAAGGCGCGAAAGACGCGGGCAAATGGCGCTTAGAAGGCAAGGAATATATCGTTAAAGATGGCGATGTGGTTCACTTCCGCTTCAATGTTTAAACACTTATGTCTTTAATTATCGCCACCATTATTGGTTTGCTGCCGATTATTAACCCTTTCAGTACCGCGCCTATTTTTTTGGCGATGACCGAAGGGGATAGT
>CAZMQC010000031.1:0-3809 GCA_964568295.1 uncultured Spongiibacteraceae bacterium
ATTCGCCTTCGGATAAAAAAATATAAGGGTAGGATTTATCATCGCGCAGCAGAATATTGTAAGGCGGACGATTTTGTTTAATCAGATTTTGCTCAAGGATTAACGCCTCAATTTCGGTTTCAGTGACGGTTACATCAATGCGATGTATTTTCGCCACCAAAGCCTGTGTCTTAATACTCAAACCTTGTTGTTTAAAGTAGCTAGCGACCCGTTTTTTTAGGTTTTTTGCCTTGCCCACATACAACACAGAACCATCGACCGCGATCATTTGGTAAATGCCCGGTCGTTGGGTTAGTTGCTTAAGAAAACTTAGGTGGTCGAATGCGAGTTCAGTCATGACGCAACTATATCATAACGCATTGCGACCAAGCATGGCTTAGTGCGCAATCATCCCTGCCTCACTTTGCACCAGCTTCGCAGGCATACGCTTTTTATATTCCACTTGGGTGTAAGGGCGTTTTCTATCGCCTAGCATCAGTTTTTTCTCAATAAAACGCGTATTAACCAAGCTGCGCGTCGCATCAAAGCCCTTATAGCTCAGCCCCGCTAAATCCGACCACGTATGGATAAAGTGGGAGGTGTTATACGCTCTTGTGCTAATAGCACGATAGTCTCTAGGAAACTGCGCTAACCAAGATTTTGAACCCCATAAAATAAACGGCACGGTGTACATATCGCTAGAAGGCGCGGTTTCTGCTCGTCCAATAAAATCAGGTTTTTCTGGATCAAAAACTGCTTCGCCATGATCTGAAAGATACAGCAAAAAGCCATTAGGGTCGCTTGCCGAAAAACGCTGAATTAAGTTAGCAACCACAAAATCATTAAACAAAATGGCATTATCATAGCTGTTATAAACCTCTAGCTGATCATCCGTTAAGTAATTAGGCGTATCAGCTCTATCGGTAAAAATCTCATATTCTTCTGGGTAGCGATATTTGTACTTCATGTGCGTGCCAAGCAAATGCACCACAATAAACTTTCTCGGTTCATCGTCATTCAGCGCATCTTCAAACGGGGCAAAGACTCTACTGTCATACTGTCTTGCGTTTTGTTCGCGATTGTTATTTAAGTAAACCTGCTCATCGGCTTGCTGACTAAACATAGTGAGCAAGGTATTACGCTTAGTCATGGTTTGTTGGTTGGTAATCCAATAGGTTTTATAGCCTGCCTGCTTCATTAAATTCATAATGGTTGCATCGCTAAATGGATTGTCTTCATTGCCTTCGCCCGCAAAGGTCAGCACCTCGCGCAAAGCTTCAATGGTATAAGGGCGCGCGGTAATTACATTATTAAAAGCAACCAGTTCATCATTCAGTGCATCTAACAATGGCGTAGTTTGTCGTTTATAGCCATAAAGGCTCATACGTTGCTGATTGGTTGATTCGCCAATAACCAATACCAAGGTACTTGGCTTGCCCGCTGTTGCATCAGCAAAATCCTCCAAAGGTGGAATATTAGCGGCGTTATCCAATAGCGCTTGCATATTGCTTAATTGCTCACGGTAATGCACATAGCCAATAATCAACTGCCAAGGCGCAGCAGGTTCAATACGCTTGGCAAAGGTTTCCATTGCCTCAGCAAAAGTGGGCTTTTTAATGGTTTGGTTGATTGCTTGATAACCTACCGAAGTAAAAAAGAACACCGTACACAGCGCAACTTTGCTGTAGCCTTGCAGATAAACAGGACGTATTTGCTTCCACAACCAATAACCACCCAGCCCATAAGCCAGAAAAACCAACGGCATCCACCAAGCAAAATATTGCTGTAAGTACTCACTGCCTTCGGCGACATTCGATTCAAAAATAATAAAAATAACGCTTTGTGAAAACTCTTGTCGATAAATTAAGAAATAGCCAAAAATTGGCAACGAAGCCAACCACAACATGCCGCCAATCAACGCAGTTAACTTACGTGTATGAGCAGGAAATAATAGAACGGGCACTAGCCACAAACTACTGACTAGAAATGCTTGGCGAAAACCAACAAAAATAGAATGCCCAGTTAGCTGAATCAGTAAATGCGTCAGTCCTGAAAAATACCAAAAGAATAAGAAAAGCCAGCCAATACCTTGCCAATCAATGCGTTGCGGTTGGTTTTGTGTAGTCATAACACGGTCTCGTGAAAAATTAGTTAGCCGATTGCTTTTTCAAATAACGCTGAATCGCTTGTTCAGCTGCCGCAAACCCCAGCGCGCCTGCTAGCATGGTCGAAGAGCCAAAACCGCTGGTACAATCCAAACGCACGCCGTCCATTTCCGCCGATTTTTGCTGACAAACCGCGCCATCAGGGTGAGGAAAAACCGCTTGTTGCAAGGAATAAACCGCATCAACGCGAAAACGACGATGCCCTTCGCTTTTTTGAAAACGATAGCGTTTATAAAGCAAATTGCGTACTTTTGCTAGCATCGGATCGCTAACCGTACTACCTAAATCGCTCGCACGAATTTGGCAAGGGTCGGTTTTCCCCCCTGCAGAACCCACCGTCACCAAACGTACTTTTATCGCCAAGCAATACGCAATCATCGCCGCCTTTAAAACGGGGCTATCAATGGCATCCACCACAATATGATGTTTATCCGCTTGGATATAGTCACGTATATTAGTGGTATTAATAAAGTCTTCAATTTCATGCACAATCATTTCAGGATTAATATCGCGCAGACGTTGGGCAATAACAGCTATTTTGCTTTGCCCCACCGTGCTTGATAGCGCAGGTAATTGACGATTGCTATTGGTGATACAAACATCGTCCAAATCAATCAAAGTTAACTGCCCCACTCCGCTACGCGCTAATGCCTCGGCCACCCAACTACCCACGCCACCCAAGCCAACAATAACAAAATGTGCGCGCGCCAAAGCTGGCAGAGCATTAACGCCATACAAACGGGCAATACCCGAAAAACGTTGCAGGTACTGGGGGCTAAGTTCAGAATTCATTGCTTCTCCTTTTTGCTGCGCATAAATACTGCACAAAAAAGCGCAAATCAAGCAAAATAACTTCACAATGACGATGTTTTAACGTATTTTGTCGGTTTTTATTTTCGCCTCTGCTATGAAGAAATTTTACTCACTGTTATTACTGAGCTTAGTTTTAACAGGCTGTTCGACCTACAAAACCAGTAATAATGACATTCTGTTTTCACGTCCCAATATCGATCAACAACCGCTGATTCCAGTCGGTGAGTTGCCACTGGAAAATGATCAATATACCTTTTTAGGCTGGGTTGAAGCGTATGTGCAAAAACCTGCTGTTTGGAAACCAAACGCAACCGAAGAGCAGGCAAAATTTATTCTATCTTATGCTGCGCAAGAGCAAGACGCCGATGCAGTTATTCATATTAGCTATCGCGAGAAGTTTAACTATTTAGGCTTACGTCGCCTAATTATTCGCGGACAGGCGATTAAGCTTGCGCCTGAGTTTGCCGCCAAGCTAAATGAACAGGCAACTCAGACTGAGGTATTAAAAGACAAGGAAAGTTTGATTGAGCCAACCAATGAGACCGTACAAGCAGCAGTCTCGGAAATCGCCATCGAACCAGATGCCGTTATTGAAAAGCCTGTAGAGCTAAGCGAAGAGGCCCTGCCTGTCGTACAAGATAATATTGACACATCAGCTATTGACGAAATTCTTGCCCAACAGCCACCTGAGAATCCCGCGCCTTTTACCGGCGATCCTGTTACCGTCACCTCAGCTGCCGTCATCATCCGCAAGAAGACCGAAGAAGTTGAAGAAGCCGCTGATGCATGTTTTATGTTTGATGCGAACGAAAGCCTTGATGAGCAAATTAA
Organism: uncultured Spongiibacteraceae bacterium; assembly: GCA_964568295.1. Taxonomy (GTDB): domain Bacteria; phylum Pseudomonadota; class Gammaproteobacteria; order Pseudomonadales; family DT-91; genus DATCSZ01. Next base: position 3,789 of record CAZMQC010000031.1, read on the forward strand.
CGAAACACAGCTGATGATTAA
>CAZMQC010000031.1:3909-11237 GCA_964568295.1 uncultured Spongiibacteraceae bacterium
TGCGCAAGTTGTTGAACATCGTGCAAGGTGGCAGCGCCATGATTAACCATCACCAGCGCTTGTTTTTCATACATCCCCACTTGATTAAGCTGCTTACCCCTCCAGCCACATTGCTCAATTAACCAAGCAGCAGGAATTTTTATCGCTTGTTGCTGTTTAAATGAAGGAATATCGGGGTATTGCCGCTGCAACCCTAAAAATGCGGCTTCACTAACAACGGGATTTTTAAAGAAGCTTCCTGCATTGGGAATCAGCATTGGGTCGGGCAATTTACTTTGTCGCAGTGCGATCACTGCTGCACGCAGGTTTTCTGGGGTTAAATCTACGTCGTGCAATCTATCTTTTAACGCTTGATAGCTAAGGTTTGCCACAAACTGCTTTTGCAAACGAAATACTACATCGCTAACAATGTAACGATTTTTTTGCTGCTTAAACACGCTGTCGCGGTATGCAAATTGGCAATCTGCTTGGCTAAATGAACACGCCTGCCCCGTTAAACGATCAATCGCATTCACCTGCACAATCACCTGTCCGACTTCTACACCATACGCACCAATATTCTGAATTGGCGCTGCGCCCACCGTTCCTGGAATAATGGCCAAATTTTCTAAGCCAAAATAACCTTGCTGCAAACAGTATTGTAAAAAGCTATCCCACGCCACGCCCGCGCTGACTTGCAATAACACGGTATCGGCGTTTTCCTCGACAAGCGTTATACCTTGATTGGCAATGTGCAGCACCAGTCCTTTTAATTGTTCGGGCAACAGGCTATTACTGCCGCCGCCTAATACATGTAAGCCAATTTGCTGCTGTTGGCAAAACTGAATTGCCCGTTGAATATCTTCAACATCATGCGCTTGGCAATAGTATTCAGCCACACAAGGCAATGCCATGGTGTTAAACGGCTGCAAATTAACTTGCTGAACAATCTGACTCATAACTGCTGTTGAATAGCCTTAATCAGCCCGTCGGAGGCTTCTTCAATTAAATTTAACACGCGCTCAAAGCCATCTTGCTGCCCATAATACGGGTCGGGCACTTCTAAAACGTTTTTATCAGCAGAATAGTCTAAAAAAAGCTGAATACGGCCACTGAAATCCATGGGCGCTTTTTTAATCACATCCGCCAAATTGCGCGTATCCATGGCTAAAATGTAGTCATATTGAGAAAAATCGTCATGCTCTAAACGACGTGCGCGCAAATGCGACAAATCATAACCGCGTCTAGCGGCGGCTTTTTGTGTACGGTCATCGGGCGGTTGACCAATATGCCACGAGCCCGTACCGCAGGAATCAACCTGCACTCGATGGCTTAAGCCTGCTTGTTTAACTTTTTCCTCAAACACCGCGTGCGCAGTGGGCGAACGACATATATTGCCTAAGCACACAAATAGAACACGAGTTTTATCCGCCATTGCTGTCTCCTGCTAAAAGTTGCCGTACTTTGTCCAAGTCTTGTTGCGTATCCACGCCCGCTGGGATGGTAGCGCACGCCTCTGCCATTTGTATCGCTATACCATGACTCATAGCTCGTAATTGTTCAAGTTTTTCAGTCGATTCAATATCCGCCATTGGCCATTGCACAAACTGATTAAGCAACGATGCGCGATAGCCATAAATACCAATATGGCGCTTATATGCTACCGTGCTAGGCAAAACAGCACTATTTGCAGCAAAACCATCTCGATACCAAGGAATCGGCGCGCGGCTGAAATAAAGCGCCCGTTCAGCTTGGTTGGTGACAACTTTAACCACGTTGGGGTCAAAAACTTGTTCAGCCTCGTTAATGATTTCATACAAACTTGCCATTTGCACATCGGCTTGCATTAACGCTGCAACTTGATTAATCACCGCAGGCGGAATTAAAGGTTCATCGCCTTGCACGTTAACTAATACTTGCTCAGGCGCTAACTGCAACAAGCTCACCACTTCTTGTAAGCGGTCTGTACCTGATTCATGGCTAGCCTTAGTCATACACACTTGCGCACCAAAACTTTTTGCCGCTTGTTCAATATCGGGATGGTCAGTCGCAATGTAAACTGCTTCAGCATTGCTTTCACAGGCGCGCTGCCAAACATGCTGAATCATCGGCTTACCAGCAATATCCAACAACGGTTTTCCAGGTAAACGGGTTGAAGCAAAACGAGCAGGTATAACGACAATAAATCCCATACTAAACCTTTTTCAACGAAGTTAATTGTTGCAATAAATCTTGGTAGAACTGGCTAGGTAAATGCGCATTGACGGGCAAATACCAATGTTGGCTAAGCTGCTTAAATGCCGCACATTTGACCGCATCTTTTTCTGTCATAATCACTGGCAAATCATCGGCAAACTGCACATCACTAAGCGCAAACGCGTGGTGATCAGGGAAAAAATGTGGCTCTGCACTAAAACCGCTGCTTGCTAAGCTGTTTAAAAAACGCTGCGGATTACCAATACCCGCCACCGCATGAACATGATTTTGCTTGGGCAAGCCCGAGGTTTGCCCCAAGGCTTGTAAGCTTTGCGCCTGTACACTGAACATTTGCTGCTGCGGACTAAACTGCTGGTTGGTATCGCCATTAACCAATACAAAATTAGCTTGTTTTAAGCGCCCCGCCAATTCGCGCAATGGCCCAGCGGGCAAGCAAAGACGATTGCCCAAACCGCGTTTGCCATCAACCACAATAATCTCAAGATCTCTTGGCAAGGCATAATGCTGCAAACCATCGTCACTTAAAATCACATCAACATCAAAATGCGCTAACGCATAACGAGCGGCCTCTAAACGCTTAGGCGCAACCACTACGGGGCATTGGCAACGTTGATAAATCAACAATGGTTCATCACCCGCTAACTCAGCGGTGCTACTAGCGTTTAAGGCGTAAGGATAGCTTTGTGCTTTACCACCATAACCACGGCTAACCACCGCAGGCTTAAAGCCTTGTTGTTGTAAAAACTCCACCACAGCAACAATCACAGGGGTTTTACCCGTGCCACCAACACTGATATTGCCAACAACGATCACAGGCACACCAAGCGCTTGGGGCGATTGACGTTGAATATACCAACGGCGAATTTGGCTGACGCAATAAAACAACAGCGCTAAAGGCAGCAGCAAATAACCTGCCCACCGATGTTGATACCACAGCCAGTCAGCCAACTTTTCCATCATGGAGACAACGGTTCACTGGGTTTATCTTGTTCTTGGAATTGATGGTGGAGCTGCGCATAACGTCCATTAAGCGCCAATAATTCTTTATGCGTACCGCGCTCAACAATTTGTCCGCTATCAATCACCAAAATTAAATCCGCCCGCTCAATCGTCGAAAGACGATGAGCTATCACAATGCTAGTGCATTGCCCAGCAATGTTGTGCATTGCCGCCTGAATCAGGCGTTCGGATTCGTTATCTAGCGCCGAAGTTGCCTCATCCATAATTAAAATTGGTGCTTTCTTTAAAATGGCTCTGGCAATTACAATGCGTTGGCGCTGCCCACCCGATAAACGCAAGCCATTATCGCCAATCACGGTATCGTAGCCTTGGTCCATTTTCTCAATAAATTCATGCGCATTCGCTAGCTTAGCCGCCATGCGAATATCTTCATCGCTTGCCCCCGCCAACTCACCGTAGGCAATATTTTTACGTACGGTATCATTCATTAACACCACGTTTTGGCTAACAAAAGCGATTTGTTTACGCAGGCTTGCCAACGTCACGTCCGACATGGGCATATCGTCCAAATAAATCTCACCCGATGTCACATCAAAAAAGCGCGGAATTAAGCTAGCAATGGTACTTTTACCGCCGCCCGATGCGCCAACCAAGGCAACCATTTGCCCCGCTTTAATCTCAAAATTTAAGCCTTTGAGCGTATCTTCTTGCGTACCAGGATAGCGAAATACTACATTTTCAAAGCGCAAATCGCCTTTAATACGCTCAATAGTTTGAGTGCCTGTTTCAACCTCGGCTGGCTCATCTAACGTGGCAAACACTTCCTCAGCCGCTGCTAGCGCTTTTTGAATAGTATTAATGACTTCGGTTAATTGACGCAAAGGTTTGCCAATAACGCCCGCTGCCACTAAATAAGAGACAAACAAACCGGGCGACATTGACGATACGATCGACGGACTCATACCCAGCCAAATCAAAAAGGCAATTGCGGTACTAAGCAAAATTTGAATAACCGGTGAAAATGCCGCGTCCGCCAAGGCAATTTTCATCTGTTGCCCTAAGGTTTTTTTATTAACTTGCTGAAAGCGCTCGTTCTCGCTTTGTTGCGCGCCATAAATGCGCATATCTCGGTTGCCAGTGACCGCCTCGGAGACCACATGCGTAACATCGCCCATCGAATGCTGCATTTTTTTGCTTAAACGACGAAAACGACGGCTGACCGTACTGACAATCAAGGCAATAATCGGTGCAACGGCTAAAAACGTTAAGGTGAGCTTCCAGTTAATGTAAATCAAATAAGAAAACAAGAAAATAACCGTCAAACCTTCGCGAAATAAAACCGTTAAGGCACTGGTCACCGCAGCGGTAATTTGCCCCGCGCTATAGGTGATGCGGTTGATTAAACTACCACTGCTACGCGCCAAAATATAAGAAGCAGGCAAGCGCATCATTTGCTCGAACATCAATTGGCGTAAGTCATACACCACATGACTGCCCACGTACTTCATAAAGTAATTGCCGATCAAAGAGCCTACGCCACGAATGATCGCTAGAAAAACTAATAGCAAAGGAATAACCGTTCGCGCTAATTGGTTATCACTGGTATCAATGTGCAAATAAGTCTGAAGGAACGAGGTAATAATGCCAGTTTTGTGTTCGGTTTTGACCAGAGGCGTACCGCCCATGCTATCAATAATGTACTGCATTAAATCCGCCGCCAATACGTCTAGCGCAGCAAACAACATGAAACCAAAAATGCTGAAAGCAAAAATCCAACGATAGGGAAAAATATAGGAAACCAGACGTTTATACAGTAAAACGTCTTCTTTAAAACTGGATTTTTTGCTCAAGATTTACTCGCTTGATTGAACTGTTGTTACGCTAAGGTGCTGAATGCCAAGCTGCCCTGCGATATCCATCGCCATCACTACTGATTTATGTGGCGCATTGCCATCAGCACTGATAATAAAAACTGGCTCGCTATTTTCTGCCATTTGCTGGCTAATCGCACTTTTAAGTGTGGCGAAATTGTCGTTGATTAATCGCTGGCCGTTAACGTGATACTCGCCACTAGCATTAATCAGCACTTCCAAGGACAAAGGTTGAACCATTTGGATTTCGCCATGCGCTTCAGGCAAATCAATGGTTAATTGGGTTTTGTCGGTAAACGTGGTGGTTACCATAAAGAAAATCAGCAATAAAAATACCACGTCAATGAGTGGCGTAATATCAAGACCAAGTTCTCTTTTGGGCTGCCTTCTAAACTGCATTATTATTGCTCTTTAATGTCAACGGCACGCTCAGAATGCAACGCATCGACCAGCTTTTGCGCCTGTTGCTCTAATTGCAATACAATGCCATCAACACGTCGTTGGAAATAACGGTGCATAATCAAGCTGGGAATAGCCACCACCAAACCCGCAACAGTTGTAATCAAGGCTTGCGAAATGCCACCGGCTAAAATCTGCGCATCGCCCGTACCTTGCAGCATAATATCGTTAAACAAAGTCACCATTGCCGAAACCGTACCTAACAAACCGAGCAAAGGCGAAATCACCGCAATCGTTCCTAACGGGTTTAAATAACGTTCCAAATCATGTACCACGTGCACCGCTGCTTCTTCGATACTTTCGCGCATCCCCTCGCGCGTTGAAGAATTGCTCAAACCCGCTGCCATGATATAGCCCAACGGTGAAGATGCTTTTAGCTCGCGCATACGCTCAACGGTAAACTCATCATTTTTCAACCACATCCAAACTTGCGCAATCAAATTCGGCGGGGCAATTTTACTGGGGCTTAAACTCCAAAACCGCTCAACACAAATCCCTAAAGCAACAATCGAACATAAAATCAGCGGAATCATAATGACACCGCCTGCAACAATAAACTCGTACACGTTTAACAACCTAAAAAATACAATGACGGCAATAATAACGAGCGAACTTTCAATACTCAAGATGATTTAACAACGGCTTATCCCAATATCGCGGACTCTGTTGCCGAAAAGAGCGGGTTATCACATTTCCAGCGCTATCAATATTCACGCTGACCATGCCGTGCAGCGCCGTATCCCATAATTGCGCGCGAATGGCTTTAAAGCGCTGCACTACCTCATCGCTGGGGTGGTTATAGCGATTGCGATAACCCGTGGTAAAAATAACCGTGGCTTGCTCGGCTTGCTTTAGCTGATGAATTAATGCGTAAGAGCTGGAGGTTTTACTACCATGATGGGCTGCAACTAATACATCAATCATAGGCAATTTGCCTTGGGTAAATAATTGTATTTCGACGTTTTTACCAATATCACCGGGTAATAAAATACGCCGCCCTTGATGCTCAATCAGCAACACGCAAGAACCATCATTCGCACTGCCTACAAAATCATGCTCTGGACTTAACACGGTAAATACCGTTTGGTCCCAACGCCATGTCATACCTGCATGGCAGAACTGAAACGGCTTATCTTCGCTCGGCGCAAGCCATTGTTGCGTCAGGCTTTTATTATAGAGTGTTTGCCAGCCTCCTGCATGGTCATTATCAAAATGGCTTAGCATGACCATATCCAAGCTTTTAGCACCCAAATAATGCATCACGGGCAAAACCACCTGCTGCGCCATACTGCCATCAGCCCAAGCAGCCCCCGTGTCATATAGCATCTGATGATTAGCCGTGCGAATTAACACCGACAAACCCTGCCCAACATCTAATACATCAACAGTAAGGGATCCTTCTGCCACACGATACTGTTTTGGCAGAAAGGCCAAAGCAGCCAATAGCAAACCCGCTAACGCATAACGCCCTGGTATTAGCTTGGGTAAAAACAACACCGCGATACTCGCCGCCAACACCAGTATCGCTAATGGCTGCAAGGTAAAACCTGCGAACACTTGCTGAACAGGCAATGCGTATTGATTAAACCATTCAATGCCTTGAAACAAACCTTGCAATAAACTATTCGCCCACTGTAACAACTGAAAATCATGCCCTAAAACCAGCCATAGCACAAAAGCCAGCAAAATCAACGGCACAACCAGTAAAGACACCAAGGGAATCGCCAGCAGGTTGACCCAAGGCCCTAAAACGGAGGTTTGCTGAAACACCAACAACAGCAACGGACTTAGCCCCAAGCCGATATAAAACTGCGAGGCAATGGTTAATCGCCATGACTTACC
>CAZMQC010000031.1:11337-12660 GCA_964568295.1 uncultured Spongiibacteraceae bacterium
CGCTCGGCAGGTGTTGCGACACATACTGCTGCCACTGAAAACGCAGCTGATGCAAACAAAATGCCGTACTGCTAACACGCTCAGCTTGTTGCACATAGCCCGTTGCTTGCAGATTTTGCTGCAATAAGTACTGCTGATAACTCCAAACACCCGGATTACGAAGCCCATGCGGGCGTTTTAATTTAGCCACCACCCGCCAAGTTTCGCATGCTTGCGGCTGATAGTCGCTATACCAATCCAACTGTATTTTGCTTAAATTGGCTTGCGGTGCCTGTAAAACCTGCGCGCGGGTACGTTGATAAAACTGCTTTTGCTGAGGAATACCGTCAATCTGCACCAATAACTCAGTCGGCTGTTGCTCAAACTCTGGTTTCAATACCTGCTGCAAATGATAAGCAGCAAAACCATTACTCCATAACAAGCCCAAGCTTAACCCTAACAAAACTTGCGCAAAAAAACGCCATTTTATAGGTGCCCAAAAAGCAAATAGCGCCGCTAAAGTTGCAATAATCAGTAATACATAAATGGAAAAAAGTTGCGCCTGAAATTGGCTAAGGATAATACTCGAACAAAACGAGATAAGAAAAAACATACCACATCCTTGTGAAAAACCAGCTATTCAGACAATAAACGCATGGTCCGAATCGCCCAATAAATTTCTTTTTGTAGTAACGATAAGCCGCAGATTAAACATACCATCGCCAAAATAAACAGCGAGGCAATAATAAACGAGGTATCCACCACGAAAAAATTACCCACGAACAAAATAGCAATCAAGAAACAAGTAATCAAGGCGCACGCGGTAAACAAGCTGATGGCCCAATTAATCAAGCGCACTCGCTTAAACAAAATATCCAACTCTTGCTGCCGCCCTTCTTCGTGCTCATGATGATTCAAGGACTTTAAATAGCGCGTTCTATCGACTACTCGACTTAAGCGATTGGTTAACACCGCCAGAAAAGCAGCAACGCTGGTCAACATGAACACTGGCGCTATCGCTAACTGCACTAACTGGGTAATCGTAGTAGATAAAGTAATTTCCATAGTTAAACTATATTCGCTAAGATAAGACTGACGGCAAGCTTAACAAATAATTAGGTCTAACCCCATGGTTTCAGCATTCTTGTTTACAGAAAAAGGTCTCAAACAGGGTGGGCAATCCTTAATTGAGGAATGGCGCAACTTTGGAGGCTCACTATGGCTAGATATCGCCGCACAAAGCAATGCCAATGAAACTGAAATCTTGTTAGCTATGCAATGTCACCCCCTCGCCATTCAAGACATACAACGGCAGAATCATCCACCTAAATTAGAATATTTTGA
>CAZMQC010000032.1:0-12573 GCA_964568295.1 uncultured Spongiibacteraceae bacterium
GTGTTATCGCGCTTTATTCAAGCCGAATTAACCGTTGTCAATTTAGGCTCAGTCAATCCGCTACCGCCTATTCCACAAGTTTTGGACTATCGCATTGCTGCTGGCACGCAAAATATCTGCTTAGAACCCGCCATGAGCCAAGCTCAATTAGAACAGGCGTTGGCTATTGGTCAGCAAATGGCTGAACGTGCTTTTAACAAAGGCGTGCAACTGATGATTGGCGGCGAAATGGGTATTGCCAATACCACGCCTGCTGCCTGTCTTGCTGCGCGCCTGCTCGCCAAATACCCTGAACAAGTCGCAGGCCCTGGAACAGGATTAAACGGTGCGCAAGTACAACACAAAACCGCCGTTATTGAACGTGCGCTTGCCCAACACCCCACCCATGAACCGCTTGAAGTATTACGCTGTTTAGGCGGCTTTGAAATCGCAGGCTTAGTGGGCTTATTTATTGGCTGCGCGCAATACGGCATTCCGATTTTAATTGATGGTTACATCGTAACCGCAGCAGCTTTAGTCGCTTGCAAAATTAATTCGAGCGTTAACGCTTGGCTAATCGCCTCACATTGCTCCGCCGAACCCGCACACGCTATGTTTTTGCAAGCTTTGCAGCTCACACCGCTCTTGGATTTAGCCATGCGCTTAGGCGAAGGCTCTGGTGCTGCGGTTGCCGTACCGATTATTCAGGCTGCTTGTAAATTGCAAAGCGAAATGGCGAGTTTTGCTGAAGCGGGGGTAAGCGGCAAGATTTAATTTTCCTGTGCAAAAGCAAATTTGAAAAAAATTTAAAAATACACTAGCACATTGCTTATTTTTTGTTATGATGCAAAAACCTTTGTTCAGACGCAGTGCTTTTTATGACTGTTCTATACAAAGTTGGGTTGTTAAGCAGGTGCTCAACACCCTTTGCAAGCGGCTGATAATTATCAGTCAAATAACACGCTAAAAAGCAGCAACAAGAGCAAGAGATTTATGTCGGAATTAGTTACCGGTACCGTCAAATGGTTTAACGACGAAAAGGGTTTTGGTTTTATCGCACAAGAAGGCGGCAAAGATGTATTCGTACACTTTAGCGCTATTCAAGGTGATGGTCGTAAAACCTTGAAAGAAGGACAAAAAGTAACCATGAATGTTACTTCAGGACAAAAAGGTCCTCAGGCGGAAAACGTTACCCCTCTGTAACTAGTATCCTAAAAAGGCGGCTTCATAGCCGCCTTTTTTGTGCCCGCTAAACCCTCCTTTCTTCTAGCTTCAACCCTAAGCTTTCTATACAATACAGGCTTTGTTGTAAGCATGACTGCGGAGACTTTTTAATGTCAATCAATTCAAACAAGCCCATTGTTCCCGCCATAGAAGGTTGGTACACAATGGACGGCGACAAGCCACATCTCATCGGCACTTGCTGTAAACATTGCGGCACGTACTATTTCCCTAAACAAACGCAATTTTGCCGTAATCCCGATTGCAGCAGCACTGAATTTGACGAAGTGCCGTTAAGCCGCACAGGTACGATTTGGTCTTATACCGATGCGCAGTACCAACCACCTGAGCCATTTGTTGCTAAAGACCCACATGAGCCTTACGCCATTGCAGCGGTGCAATTAGATAAAGAAAAAATGATTGTACTAGGACAAGTGATTGAAGGCGTTGGAGTTGAAGCGTTGAAAGTTGGCAAAAAAGCAGAGTTAGTGCTTGAGCCTTTATTTGAAGACGAAGAAAACGTAAAAATGATTTGGAAGTGGAAACCCACTGAATAAACCGGAGATTGCCGAATGAGTAAAGATATTGCCGTCATTGGCGTTGGCATGCACCCTTGGGGCAAGTGGGGCAAAAATTTTGTTGAATACGGTGTAAAAGCGGCGCGCGATGCGTTAGCTGACGCAGGCATTAGCTGGAAAGATATTGATTTTATATCTGGCGCGGCGACTATGCGTTGCGGCTATCCAGGTTACGTTGCAGGCGCAACTTTTGCCCAAGCATTAGGTTGGCAAGGCGCGGAGATTAATACTTCCTATGCAGCTTGCGCCTCTGGCTCACAAGCGTTAGCAGCAGCCAAAGCTAAAATCCTCGCAGGTGAAGCAGAATGCGCTCTCGTAATCGGCGCAGACACCACGCCTAAAGGCTTTTTAGCCCCAGCTAAAGGCTATCGCCCCGAAGACCCGGATTGGTTACGCTTTTATATTGGCATTACCAATCCAACCTATTTTGCGTTATATGCACGTCGTCGTATGGATGTGTACGGCGACACCTTGGAAGATTTTGCTGCTGTTAAAGTCAAAAACGCCAAACATGGTTTCACCAACCCTTATGCGCGTTACCGCAAACAATTTACCGCTGAAGATGTAGCCAATTCAGCCATGGTTGCCAACCCATTACGTTTAATGGATATTTGCGCAACGTCTGATGGCGGCGCAGCCGTGATTGTTTGCTCAGAAGCATTTGCTAAGAAAATTGGTAAATCTGATGCGGTTAAAATCGCAGCTATTTCAACCGTTACCCCAACCTTCCCGAATGCGGTTGTGGAAATGCCTGATATTGCGACCGATTCTGCTGCAGCGCGTGAAGCCGTCAGCTTCCGTGCACAGTTGCCGAAGAAAGCCTATGAAGAAGCAGGTATTAGCCCTAAAGATGTCAGCATTGCTGAGGTTTACGACCTTTCAACAGCGTTAGAGCTAGACTGGTACGAAGACTTGCAATTGTGTGAACGTGGCGAAGCTGCGCATTTAGTGCGTCGTGGCGACACGTCGATTGGCGGGCGTATTCCAGTTAACCCATCAGGTGGTTTAGCTTGTTTTGGTGAAGCGGTTCCTGCGCAAGCGTTAGCGCAAGTATGCGAATTAACTTGGCAGTTACGCGGCCAAGCGGGCGACCGTCAAGTACAAGGCGCAAAAGTAGGCATCACCGCCAACCAAGGCTTATTTGGCCACGGTTCTTCGGTTATTTTGAAAAAATAGCCTATAACAATCACCCTCAGCCATTGAGGGTGATTGTTTTCTTCATAGCATATCAATCCTATAAAAATCCCGTTATTATCATTGCCTCTTTGTTAATTTTCATACTGCAATGCTCAATCAACTTTGGTTAAGTTTTTTTGTACTGAGCTTTATCGCTTGTCTGTACCAGTTTTTTCTATTGGGTAATGGCGATATTTTTTCTACCATGGTGGACGCTTTATTCGCTATGGCACAAACCTCGGTCAATATTGCCTTGGCCTTAATCGGCATTATGTGTCTCTGGCTTGGCTTTTTTCGTATCGCCGAGCAATCTAATTTAGTGGCTATTTTATCACGCGGACTGGCTCCGCTATTTTCAGTATTAATGCCTGATGTACCGAAAAACCACCCTGCGCAATCTGCGGTAACCATGAATCTTGCTGCCAATATGTTGGGCTTAGATAATGCTGCAACGCCGATGGGCATCAAAGCCATGCAAGAGTTGCAACGCCTTAACTCCATTAAGCATGTTGCTAGCAACGCACAGATTTTGTTTTTGGTGCTCAATACTTCTTCAGTGACCTTATTGCCCGTCACTATTTTCATGTACCGCGCTCAAGCAGGCAGCGCCGCGCCTACCGATGTATTTCTACCTATTTTATTAGCCACTAGCTGCTCTACCCTTGCAGGATTGCTAGCGGTTGCTTGGTTCCAAAAGATTAAGCTGTATCACCCCATCGTTTTACTCTATGCCTTGGGTTTTAGTGTACTAATGACCAGTTTATTATGGTTTTTAAGCAGCCTCGATAGCCAAGCAATTAGCCATTATTCCAGCCTTAGCGCCAACGCTATTTTGCTGTGCTTTATTCTTTGCATATTGCTATATGGCCACTTTAAAAAACGCCCTGTTTACGAAGACTTTGTTGAGGGCGCGAAAGAAGGTTTTAGCACAGCAATACAACTGATTCCCTATTTAGTCGCCATGCTATGTGCTATTGCCTTGATGAGAGCTAGTGGCGTGCTAGATTTAATCATCGACAGCATTCGTGTGATAGTGCAATGGTTTAATGCGCCTGACGAATTTGTTGCCGCCCTGCCCACTGGCTTAATGAAGCCTTTTAGCGGCAGTGGCGCACGCGCGATGATGCTTGAAAGTTTTGAACATTATGGCGTGGACAGTTTTGTTGGACGTCTGAGCTCGATTATGCAAGGCTCCACTGAAACCACCTTTTATGTGCTGGCAGTTTACTTTGGCAGCGTTGGCATTCGCCATGGTCGCCATGCGGTTGCCTGCGGACTTATCAGCGATTTTGCGGGTATAACTGCTTCGATTATTTGCGCTTATTGGTTTTTTGGCTAAATTTTAGACCATCATCGCTATAGCACTGTTTTTAAACAGTGTTTTTTGTCATAATCGGCAAGCTGACATTTTGTTAATAGGTTTTGTCAGTTTTGTTTCTTAAAAAGTAGGTTTATTGATTATGTTAATACGTTTAGCGATTGCTGTTGTTGTTGCTGTTGTTGTCAGTGGTTTTTATCACGGTAACCAAACGCCTGAAGGTGGTGTCTATATTCTCGACCTAACAACCATGTTGAGTTTTGCTTTTGCCACGATTATCACAGTGCTGCTTGGTCATTTCAGTCCTTCCGCAGCATCCGACGATAGTTTTGAGCAAGAGGACAGCTATATACCACCGAGTAAAAATAAAAAAGTACTCAGCGCCGAGCGCGAGGAAGGTACGGTTAAGTGGTTTAACGTCAGCAAAGGTTTTGGCTTTATTAACCGTCCCAATGGCGAAGAAGTGTTTGTGCATTACCGCTCTATTCGCGGTCACGGACGTCGTCGCTTGTTTGAAGATCAAGTGGTCAGCTTTATCATTATTGATAGCGACAAAGGCCCGCAAGCGGACGACGTAGAGATTATTCGCTAATGGACACCCCAAAAAATTAAATGAATCAATTTTTTGGGGCTCCAATTTTTTAGATTGTTACGTGCAATCCAAACACATTATTCACAACCAATATTAACCATTTGACTCATTCTTGAATTTACCATCTCACCCCAAGAATTGAGTATATAATTGCACACATTAACGCCTAAATCTCCTTCGCAACTCCAATCTAGGGCTAGTGTACTATCCTGTATGCTAGCCAAAATCGAGTCAGTCTCATCCAAGTCAGCATGACTTTGCTTTACACGTAAGGCCGCCTCTTGAGCAGCAACTCTAAACTCTCTGCTCTTTAACTGTAGTTTTTCGCGCGTCATACCTTGTTGAGACAATGATTGCAATTCTTGCTTAAGATCTAAGCCAAGAATTAAATCACGCCGTTTTTGTAATACTGGATCAGAATAGACTCGTAATTGAGAGGCAAACTCCATCATAACTTTGTTGCAGCTTTCTAGCTGAACAACGGCTTTTTCAGGAATACTAAATTGTCCTAAAACTGAACTTATAACGCCTGGTGTAGCAGTTACTTCGATTCCATTACTGGGCTTACTATTAGTCTCCGCTTCGCTACCAACTGACTTGGCATCATCGACAGTAACCATATCCGTATTCGCAAACAATTCATTTGCCGAAGACAGGGGTATTTTTTCTCCACTAGGTAGGGTAATAACACCATTGACTAACAACAAAAACTCTTGATCTATAGGCCTTAATTGCCCAGAGAGCTTGAAGGTTAAAGCATCACCCAACTGTCTTGCTTGATCAATCGGCACAGGAATACCCAATTGCACTCCGCGCCACTCAGCAAGAAAATACTCATTATCAGCATCATAATCTTTAGAAATAACTTCCATTACATAGGGCAATGTTAAGTTGGCAATCCTGTGGGCAAACTCTTCTGACGTTTCAAATCTATCTTTCAATAAGGCATTTTGAAAACCACTATAATCACTCGTAATTAGATCTATCAATGTATGTCCATCAATACGAATAAAGAAATAGTTTTCCACATTCTTGGGTTCATTACTTGTTTTGTTATAAGCCGCTTGTTGCTGTTCAACAGCCATATACCTATAAAGTGGCAAAAGCTCAGAAAATTGTTTTTGCCTGAAAACCTTAACAATAGAAGCCCGCTCCAAATCAAAAACTTCTGTTGTAACAGATTGCGTAGAGTTTCTATCAAAACTTTCACCATTAAGAATTAAGTATGAAATATTACCGTAGTGAACACGAGACAACTGGATGCCATCATACTGCTCCGACACAGATAGCCTATATCTTAATTTACCATTTCCCATATCATAAGCTCGAACCTCGCGAGCCTTAGGATTGTAAATCCAGTACAAGTCATCATCAGCAATAACGCTACCCGCCGATGCTAACTCAGCCACATCACAATTAGGCAAATTGATGCGACGCGGGGGATTACTGGCAAAAATAATCTGCTGATCCGAGTTATTGATAAAATCAACTTTGGTCAAGGATTGTTCAATTTGACAAATATTTTTTCCTGAATTAAGCGACCAAAGATTTAATGACTTGTCGCCATGGGCATTGCTTGATTTGAGGAATGGCAGATAATCAACAAATTCATAATCTACCTTTTCACCCTTAGCAAATTTCACCCCCTTGAACTCCGTAATCTTCCTGTTGTTAATATAGTAAGCAACCGTTCTATGTTGAATAGCCAACATTTCTAATGTGGCCTCATCTATTACACGTTCAACGCAATAGTCAACAGGCTTAGGCAACTCTATTTTCTGTTGTATCTCACCAACATCATCATATAAAACAGCTCCCGCACAAAGAAAATCACCTGTTTTAACATTATCGACTAACGTTTGCTTTATTAACCAATTGACACCATGACTATCCTTTAGGATTTTAAGCGACTTCTCACTCCTTTCCCACTGGTGCACCAATCGCCCATTCCAATCAATCAGCGTCATATCTTTAGTTAAGAAGAAAGTCTTATTACCAATTAACTCTATTTTTTGGGCAGTAACATTCTCACGTAAAACTTTTTCGCTTTTAATCAAGAGATCTTTAAGAACAAGTTGTTTTTTAGCATTCAGATATACCATCCAACGACCGTCTTGTGTAAAGGAAGGGTTGCCAACACTGGAAATGCTAAACAAAAGCGTTTGCCTATCAAGTTGGTCAAAATTATTCTCTAACAACTTTTTATGAAAGACAGGCCACTTTCTTAACTCAGTCGCTGGAGTAATTTGCTTCAGCTGCTCTTTAGAGTAAAGAAGACCAGTTGTAAAATTATTACTCAGCCCAATTTGAGGCAACAACATCGCAGCCGAGGCAACTAATATTTGGAAGTTTTTTTTAATATTCGTCATGAAAAGTACGTCACCGAAAATGTGTTATGTAAAACAAATTACTAAATCAACGATCTTTATGAAGTTTAAGAACTTAGATTGGACGAACATTCTATAACAATTAGCTAGAAAAGTTCTAATTTAAACTGCGACTTCATGAAGATTAGCCTAAATAACATCCTTAATCGTACAGCATCTCTTTTATTGAATCGGCTCAAAACTATACAAACTAACTAAATAGCCCGAAAACTTGCGAATATTGATTACGCCCGTATCAAAAATTAAGTACTGCCCCTTTATTCCCTGCAATACACCTTCGATATAAGCAGTTTTATCCAAGTTAAAAGCCGTCACTTTTTCTGGGTATTGCAGCACTGGATATTCGATGCTCTCAGCATCTTCAACTTCGGTATCAAGGATAACAATCGCATCTGCGCCATGTTCAGCTTGCAACGCTTTAATAGCGTCCATAGCCAAAAGCAATAAACGCTCTTTCTCTTGCTGCAAATCAAAAAGCTCAACATGGTTTTTCAGCATTGCCTGCCATTTAGTTTTATCGGCAACGAACTGCTTAAACACTACCTCAACTAAACCTGATAAATAACGACTCTTGGTGCGAATCATAGGAATCGCTTGAATCGCGCCTTGATCCATCCAGCGCGTAGGAATTTGGCTAGCACGCGTAATGCCCACTTTAGGACCCGTTGAGTTTGCTAGATAAACAATATGGTCAATCATGCAGTGCGTTTCTGCCCAAGCATTATCGCGGCAAGTACCTAAATGATAATGACATTTTTCAGGGCTCATAATACAGCTATCGCATTCAGCCAGCTTAGTAAAACAAGGATAGCAATAGCCTTGATTAAAGCTTTTTTTGGTTAGTCGCTTACAGTGTACGCAATTAATTTGCCCTGTAAACTCCAAAGCCAGCCGCTGACCAATCAACGGATTGATAGCGATTTCAGTATCGCCCAAAGGCAAGCTGTATTGGACTTTATCTTGTAGCTGTGTGCGCAATTTACGGATATTGCCTGAACCAAGCAGGATTTTCTCTGCCACCTTAGCTACCTACTTTATAAGCTAAATCCGTTGTAGCAATCTGTTTTTTGCTCGCGCACGAACCTTCAATATAGCCCGTGCGCTCATGCTCTGGAAAGTTGCGGTCAATTTCATAAGCAATCACTGCCTGCAAAGAAGTTTCACGCTGCTCTTCGGTAAGTGGACGTCCATCTGGCCACTTACCTAGCTCGACTGCGTTTTTCAAACGCAGGTACACATTCGGGTTCATCTGCTCAATGATTTTGGCAAATTCGCTCATACTGACTTTCCTACAACAAGGGTTTTACGGCGTGACAAGGTCACAAACACCGTTGGCACGATAATCAAAACCAGTATTGTACCTAAAGATAAGCCACCGACAATAACCCAACCGATTTGTTGACGAGATTCCGCGCCTGAACCATGTGCTAATGCCAACGGCATCGCGCCTAACACCGTTGCTGCAGCCGTCATCCAAATTGGACGATAACGTGTTTCAACCGCTTGTTTTATCGCTTCAAACTTGTTTTTACCTTCTAACATCGCTTGGTTAGCAAACTCAACAATTAAAATACCGTGTTTAGTTATCAGGCCGACCAAGGTAATCAAGCCGATTTTGCTATAGATATTTAACGTGCCATCGGTGAATTTCAACGCTAATAACGCTCCGATAAAGGCTGGCAATACCGAAGTCATAATAATGAACGGGTCAACAAAGCTTTCAAACTGTGCCGCCAACACCAAATAGATGAAGATTAACGCTAGAATCATGGCAAATACCAAGGTATTACCTGACTGAATATACTCACGACTGGTTTCTTTAAAGGCCAGTTTAGTTTCTGGGCTAATTTTTTTCAGCTCTTGCTCAATATACGCAATCGCATCACCCAAGTTATAACCAGGGTTAATCCCTGCGGTAATATTAGCTGCGCGATACTTATCAAAGTGCGGCAATGCACTTGCGGTGGTAGTTTGCTCAAGCGTTACCAAATTATCTAAGGCAACCATTTCACCGCTGGCAGCGCGCAAATAAATATCTTTAATATCTTGTGGCGCGCTGCGTTGCGATTCTTCCATTTGCAACTTCACTTCGTATTGCTTGTTACCCCGTTTAAAGCGCGTCACTTCACGCCCACCTAACAAGGTTTCTAGCGCTTGAGAAATATCTTGCACAGGAATACCTAAATCAGCCGCTTTTTTACGGTCAATTTCGACTTTCAATTCCGGTTTATTCAGTTGTAAATCCAAACGAACTTGGTTTAAGCCAGGATTGGCATTCATTTGTTCCACTAACAAATTACCCACGCGCAGTAGCTCTTGGTAATCCTGAGTAGTTTGCAACATGATAGAAACTGGCGTACCTGAACCAGAGCCAAGCGATTGCGGCGGCATCGCAAAAGCAATAATTTCAGGAATCATAAAAAAGCCTGCCATCGCATTCATAGCAGCTTCCGATGAACTAATGCTGCGCTCAGTATGCGGTTTTAATGGCACAAACGAGATACCTTGAGTTGATTCTGGCCAGCCGGCAACCACAAAATAACCACGCACTTCATCCATACTTTCATAAACCAACTCTTTACCGCGTCCAGCTCGGCTGACAAAATCAGGGGTCGAACCTTCTGGCGCAATCGCGATAGTAAAGAAAAAGCTTCTATCTTCAACTGGCGCTAACTCGTCAGCCAATGGTTGCATAATATTTGGAGGAATAAGATTATTAGGCACCAAACTAACGCAAAGCACCAAACAGACCATCAACAAACTCCAACCAAACCAACGGTGTTTTAACAGCCAAGTCAAACGGTTAACGTAGAAATCACGACTACCGTCCAATGCTTTTTCAAACAAGGCAAAAATAAAGAATTGTTTTTTCTCATGCTGATGCGGTTGCAAGAATTTAGAACACAACATCGGCGACAAGGTTAAGGCTACAAAGCCCGAAATCAGCACCGCGCCAGTTAACGCCAAAGCAAATTCAACGAATAATTTACCCGTTTGCCCTTCAGAGAACGCAACGGGGGCAAATACTGCCGCAAGCGTTAACGTCATAGCAACAACCGCGAAACCAATTTCTTTAGAACCATCAATCGCAGCTTGTTTTGGCGTTTTGCCCATTTCAATATGACGGTAGATGTTTTCCAACATAACAATAGCATCATCAACCACGATACCAATCGCCAGCACCAAAGCTAATAAGGTCAAGAGGTTAATAGAAAAACCCAAAACCCACATGACCGCAAACGCACCAATCAGCGACACAGGTATCGCCGACATCGGAACAAAAGTAGCGCGGCCTGACTGCAAAAACAGGAAGATAATCAAAAGCACTAAAATAAAAGCTTCTGCTAAAGTGCTCCAAACCGATTTAATCGATTCTTCGACAAACACACTGGCATCATGCGGCACAGCCAACTGCATATCATCTGGCATGGCCTTTTCTAGTTCAGCGATACGTTTGTGCACAATGCGTGCTACATCAATCGGGTTGGCTGTTGCTTGTTTTACCACCCCAATGCCAATTGCTGTCTTACCGTTATAACGCACA
The DNA here is from genome assembly GCA_964568295.1 of uncultured Spongiibacteraceae bacterium. Taxonomy (GTDB): domain Bacteria; phylum Pseudomonadota; class Gammaproteobacteria; order Pseudomonadales; family DT-91; genus DATCSZ01. The sequence continues at coordinate 10,796 of CAZMQC010000032.1, forward strand.
TGCGCCCTTTCATCTTCAACCCCCAAACGCACATCAGCCACATCAGCTAAGCGCACTTGATAACCGCCATCAACGCGAACCACAATATTGCGGAACTCTTCTTCGGTGTATAAATCGGTTTTAGGGTTAACGCTGAATTCCCTATCTGCACTTTCAATTAAGCCCGCAGGTAACTCAATATTTTGCGCACGAATAGCGGTAACAATATCGCTCGGTGTTACACCGTACGCCGCCATGCGGTCTTTATTCATCCAGATACGCATTGCACGCTTACGCGCACCTAATAAACGGATTTCAGCAATGCCCGGAATGGTTTGCAGCGCATCTTTAATATACAAATCGGCATAATCATACACTTCGGTATTCGGGCGAATAGTCGAACTAAGCGACAAATACATAAACGGCGTTGCATCCGCCTCAACCTTGGCAATCACTGGCTCTTTAATCTCGTCAGGCAACATGCTGCGCACACGCGAAACCCTATCACGCACATCAGACGCAGCTGCGTCTGCATCACGGTCGAGTAAAAAATGAATCGAAATTTGGCTGTTACCCATGCGGCTTTTTGACTCAATAAAGTCAACGCCATCAATACCCGACAACGACTCTTCCAACACGTCGGTAACTTGCGATTCCATAATATAAGCCGATGCGCCGCTGTAGTTAGTGGAAACACTGACAACTGGCACGTCTATATTCGGATACTCGCGCACGGTCAGTTTGCTCATAGCGACCAAACCAATCAAAATGACAAGAATATTTAAAACCGTAGCAAAAACCGGGCGTTCAATAAAAATACCTAAAGATTTCATACAACCCCCTTATTTCTTGCTATGTACGCTTTCATTCGGGGTTGGCTCGACAACCATCATCGGCATACCGTCAAACGGCATTTTATGATGCCCAGCAGTCACCACATCAGCATCCGCCTCAATACCTGAAATAATGGCTACTTTACCGCGTACAAAACCCGCCACTTGCACTTCTTTGCGCAGCGACTTGCCTTCATCACTCACCATCACCAGTTTTTTATCATCTTGATAGAAAATAGCGCCTTCTGGCAACCACAACACACGCTCAAAGGTTTGCACAGGCAATAATACACGGGCAAACAAACCGGGGCGGAGCTTACCGTCTTCATTATTAACGCTGGCACGCACTTTAATGCTACGTGAACTGGCACTTACCAACGGTTCAATGGCAGAAATTTTGGCTTCTAATTGCAAATCTTTTAACGCGGGAATCACAACATGAATCGGATCATTAACATTCAATACCGATAAAACCGATTCAGGTGCAGAAAAATCTAAGAACAAAGGGTTTAGCTCTACCACTTCAATGAGTGGTGTACCCGATTGTACATAAGCACCTTTATTCACTTGCCGAATACCCACGGTGGCATTAAATGGCGCAACCACGCGCGCTTTGGCAAGTTGCGCTCTGGCATATTCGCGCTCTGCCTCGGCAGTCAGCAATTCCGCGTTGGCTTTATCCACATCGTACTGGCTCACGCTATTGCGTTTAAATAGCGACTCCATACGCTTTTGCTCTTGTTGACGCAAGCTAACATTAGCTTCGGTGCGTTTTAACTCCGCCAATAAAGTGCGATGGTCAATCGAAAATAGCAAATCGCCTTGTTTTACTTTCTGCCCGTCAGCCACCGCAACGTCTTCAATAATGCCAGCAATTTCAGAACGAATCAGCGCCGATTGGTTAGCGCTTAACGAGCCTGCAATGGTCAAATTCTCTTCCATCGTACCCACTTCAGGCTTTTCAAC
>CAZMQC010000033.1:0-1146 GCA_964568295.1 uncultured Spongiibacteraceae bacterium
CTAAGCTCCATTGTGGGGCGATACCCGCATGAGCCAAGGTATAACCGTGTTCATGGTGAATGAGGGGGCGATGGCGTAGCCAGTCTAATAGTTGTTCTTTATCGGGAGCGGCTAAGATTTCATTAAGCGTATCGCCAGCTTTGCATTCGGCAAAACCATAGGCAACAGCCAGTAAATGTAAGTCGTGATTGCCTAAAACCGTGATACAACTTTCGCCTAGATCGTGGATAAAGCGCAGGGCAGCAAGTGATTCAGAGCCGCGATTAATTAGATCGCCAGTACACCACAATCGGTCTTGTTGTGGATCAAATGCTACTTGTTCTAGCAACTTTTTTAAGGGGCTTAGGCAACCTTGTAAGTCGCCAACAACGTAGGTGGTCATAGTCGATACGCTTATTTTGAATAGACAGATTTTAGCCTATAACAAGCATAATTTTCACCTGCCAATAAAAAAGCAGCATTTACCGAAGTAAATGCTGCTTTGATAAAGCCTTATGCTTAGATGCTTTTCTTTTGCGGAACAAAGAAGAAGTCACCAACCTCGTGCCCTGCGCCTTTAATCGCACGGTATTGTGGTTCTTGTTCGAAGTTCGCTTCTGCAGAATCTTGTTTTACACGTTGTTGTACCGCTTTAAACAGCTCTGGCCCTGTAAGAATGGCTTGATTGTTTTTTAAGGTATCAATGAAGGCAGTGGTGAAAATAGAGTGTTTGCCATCGGCGCTATCAAGCACGGGTTTATCGCCACCAGAGGCAAGCAATAGGCGCGAACGTTTGCCCGCTTTATATTTCAAAAACTCTGCGCTGTTTTGTTGTTGACCAAGAATTAAGAAATCAGGCGATGAAGACAATAATCCCGCGTAACAAGAGTCCGCTACAACCAATACACGTTTAGCTTTTAAACGCGCCAGGTGGCGGGTAATAAATTCGTTGGCAATCCAGTTGGTATCGCGTGGTGGCGCATCAGCATTGCTAGGCAACCAATAACCTGATTCTAATTTTTCATTATCTAAGCGAACACCGTGACCCGCATAGAAAATCAGTAAGTTATCGTTCTCGGTTAACTGGTTATTGAGGTTGTTAATCGCTTCCATGACAGAGATATTGTCAGCGTTAATCACCTTGGTTACAGCAAAACCGTAGTCTTT
>CAZMQC010000033.1:1246-8808 GCA_964568295.1 uncultured Spongiibacteraceae bacterium
AAGGCATTCAAATCAGCAACTTGAGCAAGGAGTTCGTTGTTTTGCTGGTTTTTTTGCTGTTTTAATTCGGTGTTTAAAGCGGCTAATTGGTTTTGCAATAGTCGCACTTGGCTATCTTTTTGCGCGATAGCTTTGCGTAATTGTTCTTCTGCTTCTTTTTGTTGTTCGCTAACTGCTGATTGATAGACCAAGCTGTCTTCTGGTAAGCCCCAAGCTTGGCGATAGTAATTCATCGCTAGTAGCTTATCTTGTTGTACGCCTAATCCTTGCTCATAAAGCGTACCTAAGTTGAATTGTGCGCGTTGGTTGCCTTGCTCAGCAGCTTTTTGGTACCAAACCGCAGCGGCTTCATAATTGGGTTCGCCGCCTAAGCCACGTTCAAAAATTTCACCAACGTTAACTTGCGCGTCCGCTTCGCCAGATTCAGCGGCGGGCAACCAAACCTGTAATGCAGTTTTATAGTCGGCGCGGTCATAAGCTACATATTCACCGCCACGAATACGGCAGTCGGCGGCGGTTAATAAGGCAGGGCGACGGGCGGTTAAATACACTTGGCTACCTAACATGCGGGTTTGCCCTGGTAATAAACAGTCAACAATTTGCAAGCCTTCAATGCGCTCTTGATTAGAAGGCGCTTCGGCGTTGTTAGGGCTATTGCTACCGCAAGCCGCTAATAGTGCGGCAAGAGGCAGGGCGGTGAGTGTTTTTAATAACAAATTGTGGCGCATGATGAGCTCCCTAGCATCCAACAATGTAAACGTTAACTTAGTGTAACTAAAAAATATTTACTTGTCTTACGCTTTGTCGTGAATTTAGACAATTGGCACACTTATAACGACTTGCGTATATCGAGTAATCGCTTGTTGTCTTTTAGCGCTTCATAATTTAGCAAGGTGTCAATCTGTCGTGCTTGTAATGCTTTATCGGTTGAAGCTTGAATATGCGCCAAAATCGGGCTTAATACATTGTCTAATTGCTTCATAACTTCTGGATTATAAGGGTGCAAAATGAAAGCTTCGTTAAGCTGATTAAGCGCTGAATTGTAATCGCTGAACTGGCTGAGCATCTGCGCATCTTGCAGTAAGCTAGTAACTTGCTGCTGTGTTTCTAGCGGCAATTCATTAAACGCAATCGCAGGACCGATTTCAGGCTCAATAAAGAAGCTGATGCTGGCTACACCGATAAACGCTACTAGGATGAGCGCGGCGGCAATAATCAGTGGCGCTTTGCTTTTTGCGGTGAACTGATCCAAAAAGGCTTGGGCATCTTGAATGCGGTCGTCACGGCGAAAGGCGAGGGCGTTCTCTATTGCGAGCCATTGTTGCTTGCTGAGCCCTTTAATACGCTCAGGTTTTAAGCCTTCTTCCTCGGCTTTGGTCGCCATTTTTTTATCAAAAGGATGCTTGCCAGTTAATAATTCATAAGCAATTAAACCGAGCGCGTAAATATCGTCGGACGGGTGCGGCTCTAAGCCTTCAATCATCTCGCAAGTTGCATACGCTGGTGTTAGCGCGCCTAGTTGCCCTGCATCAAAAACCGTATCGTCTTTTTGATTAGCTTGTTGTTTATCTAATGCTTTGCCCGATTTAAAGGCGCGTGCGATACCAAAATCCAGCAACTTAACGTTGCCCTCGGCGGTTAAAAATAAGTTGCCGGGTTTTAAGTCGGAATGCACCAAGCCTTTTTGGTGCGCGTAGGCTAAGCCTTGCGAGCATTGAATAATCATGCGGCAAGCTTCATCCATTGGTCTAACGTCTGCACGAATTTCTTCGTCCATGGGCTTGCCGGTTAAAGCTTCCATGGTCAGGTAAACGGTATCACCCTCACGGTCGAAGTCATATACGGTAACGATGTTTGGGTGCGCTAGCTCTTGAGTTTTGCGTGCTTCACGTTGCAGGGCAATAAAAGCTTGTGGGTGGCGTTTAAAGTTTTCGCCTAAGACCTTTAACGCAACGTAAGGATTTTTATCTTGCGCTTCAAGTTTACGTTTGTCGGTCGCAAGATACACCTCGCCCATACCGCCGCGCCCAAGTAGTTTTTCTAAGGTGAAGCGATCTTTAACCACCGAGCCAACCCGAACGCTAGGTCCACTTGAGGGCGTTATGGCTTGGTGAATAGCTTGTGTGCCACCAGCAATGACGGTTGCTTTTTCAGCATTAATGGCAACGGTGCGATCATCAACAACTGACTCGTCAGTTTGCACAATTTGAGTTGCATCAGGATCGGGCGCTTGCGTTTTAAGTTGTTCAACTTCAGTGGCGCTCAGGACGGTGTCGCCAATTTGTGATGATGCCGCAGGTGTTTCAAGTATTACGGTTCGATCTTCATCGGTATTGCTATCAACGGATTGTATAGCGGTGTTGCTTAATACTGTTTCATCATCATGTTGATTGTTATTGCTCATGGCGGTCCCTTATTTATACACGATGTAAAATAATTTCTAACACGAATTTAGAGCCAAAATAGGCCAGCATTAACACCCCAAAGCTGCCTAATACCCAGTAGGTCGCCAAATTGCCGCGCCAGCCTTTAGCAAAATGACCATACAATAAAACGGCAAAAGATAACCATGCAACAATAGAGAGAATAGTTTTATGCGCCAAATGCTGGGCAAACATATCATCTAAAAAGATAAAGCCAGACAGTATAGAAAAGCTTAATAGTACGAAGCCGACCAATAAAATTTGGAACAGTAGCTTTTCCATGGTTTGTAGCGGTGGAAAAAAGCGAATCAGGCTGTGCAAGCGGTGTTTTTTCAGTGCATGTTCTTGTGTGGTAAGCATTAATGCCTGCATTGCCGCAATGGTCATTAAGCTATAAGCAATAATGGATAAAACCAGATGGGTAATAATGCCAGGTTCCGTAATAATCTTGGTGCTTGCGGCGGGTATCCATGCGGCAAAAGCAATGCTCAGTGCGGTTAGCGGCAGCACGGTTAACACCACGTTTTCAACAGCAAGACGCTTATATAAAGACGCCATTAATACCGTGTTAATTACAAAGAAGATGAGTGGTGAAACATTGTAAAAATTAAGATGTAGCAGGTGATCCTTGAATAAACCTAAATGTAAAGTGGCGATGTGGCTGAGTAATGCCAATACCATGCTTGCTAAAAAAAGCTTAGGTAGCGTGGAACGTGTGGTTAACCGTAAATGCTGGAGCAAACTAAACGCTGCAAGCAAGTAGAAAGTAATAGCACTAATAGCAACAAATGAATGCAACATAGACAAAATCAATGTTAAGTAGGCATAAAGCCAGTTGAACGGTATAATGCCGCTTTTGGCGCACATTGTTTTTAGAAAGCGAACTCGCAATTATTCAATTGAAACTCATTCTCGCTTCCTTGATAAGATAGTAACTGAATTGCGCGGCATAAAAAAGCGACAAATATAACTTGAAAAGCCAGAGGTTGGCCATGTTTGATAATTTACAAGAACGCCTGTCTTCCACGCTTAAGACGATTAGCGGTCAGGCGCGCTTAACTGAAGATAATATAAAAGATGCACTGCGCGATGTACGCATGGCGTTGCTGGAAGCGGACGTTGCGTTATCGGTGGTGAAAAGCTTTGTTGACGCGGTGAAAGAGCGCGCAATGGGGCAAGATGTTCTAAGTAGTTTAAGTCCTGGGCAAGCCTTTATTAAAGTCGTCAAAGACGAATTAATTGAAGTGCTGGGTAGCAGTGCGGTTGGTCTATCGTTCAAAGTACAGCCGCCGGCGATTGTGTTAATGGCGGGTTTGCAAGGTGCGGGTAAAACTACCAGCGTTGCAAAACTAGCGCGTTACTTAAAAGAGCAGCAAAAGAAAAAAGTATTAGTTGTGAGCGCCGACGTTTATCGTCCGGCTGCGATTGAACAGTTAAAAACCTTGGCGACGGAAGTAAACGTTGGCTTTTTCCCTTCGGATATTTCGCAAAAGCCAGTTGACATTGCTAAGGCTGCTATTCAGGAAGCGAAAATTCGCGCCTATGACGTTTTGCTCGTCGATACCGCAGGACGCTTGGCGGTTGATGAAGAAATGATGGCGGAAATTAAAGCGCTACATGCCGCGATTAATCCGATTGAAACCTTGTTCGTGGTTGATGCCATGACAGGGCAAGATGCTGCCAATACTGCCAAAGCGTTTAATGATGCCTTGCCATTAACGGGCGTTATCCTAACCAAAGCAGATGCCGATAGCCGTGGTGGTGCGGCATTGTCGGTTAAAACCATTACCGGTAAGCCGATTAAGTTCTTAGGGGTTGGTGAAAAAACTGCCGCGTTAGAATTGTTCCATCCTGATCGTATGGCGTCGCGTATTTTAGGCATGGGCGACGTTTTATCGTTAATTGAAGAAGCTGAGCAAAAGCTAGATAAGCAAAAAGCTGAAAAATTAGCGAAAAAAATCAGTAAAGGTAAAAAGTTTGATTTAGAAGACTTCCGCGACCAATTGCAGCAAATGAAAAACATGGGCGGCATGGGCGCGATGTTAGATAAATTGCCGGGTATGGGTGGTTTGTCGCAGTTGGCAGAGCAACAGGCTAGCCAGAAAGCATTTGTGCAAATGGAGGCGATTATTAACTCCATGACGCCAGCGGAGCGCCGTAATCCTGATATATTAAACGGCTCGCGTAAGCGCCGTATTACGCAAGGTTCAGGCACAGAGTTGCAGGACTTGAACCGTTTGTTGAAGCAACATAAACAAATGCAAAAAATGATGAAGAAATTAACCCAAAAAGGCGGTATGCAGAGCATGATGCGCGGTATGCAAGGCTTAATGGGTGGTGCGGCAGGTATGCCGGGGTTGGGTGCGATTCCAGGCATTAAGCTCAAACGGTAAACCCATCTTTGCGAGCTTGGCTATTAATTAATGAAAAAGCCTTTGCAAAGTGGTGTGTTTTTCGTAAAATGTCGCGCCTTTGAAACTGGGTTTTTGTACCCGTTCATAATAGATTAACTTAATATAAGCGGAAATGTACGCATGGTAACAATACGTTTAGCACGTGGCGGTTCAAAAAAACGCCCGTTTTATCACATCACAGTAACTGACAGCAAAAGCACACGTGACGGTCGTTTTATCGAGCGCGTAGGCTTTTTTAACCCTGTAGCACGTGGTCAAGAAGAACCAGTACGCATCAATCTTGAGCGTTTGAACCACTGGGTTGGTCAAGGCGCACAAATGTCTGAGCGTGTTGCTTCTTTGGTTAAGCAAGCACAGAAAGCAGCTGCTTAATATCGCATGTCCGAGACTAGCTCTTTTATTACGATTGCCGCAATTAGCAGTGCATTAGGTATAAAAGGCTGGTTGAAGGTGAGTTCCTTTACCGATCCTGCTGACAATATACTGGGCTATGAACAGTTTTTTGTTGGCAAAGATGGGCAATGGAAATTAGTTGAATGCGAAGCGGCTCGTGAGCATGGCAAAGCGTTTGCCATTAAACTCAAGGGTTGCGATGACCGTAATCAGGCAGAGCTATATCGGCACTATCAAATTGCGGTTAAAGAAAGCGATTTACCTAAACTTGATGCTGATGAATTTTACTGGCATCAATTGCAAGGCTTGCAAGTTTTTGTTGATGCGACGGGACAGCTATTAGGCTGTGTTAGTCATTTGTTGGAAACTGGCTCAAACGACGTTTTGGTTGTGAAAGCTTGTGAAGGCAGCATCGACAAGCGCGAGCGCTTATTGCCTTATCGTCCAGAAGTGGTGCTTAGCATTGATTTAGCCCAAGGGCGCATGGCTGTTGACTGGGACGCTGATTTTTAATCAGCCAGTGCGATGCAGTTTACTGTTATCACTCTGTTTCCAGACATGCTTAAAGCGGTAACCGATTTTGGCGTGATTGGTCGTGCTTGTCAGCAGCAGTTAATTTCGGTTACGGCGGTTAATCCGCGCGACTTTGCTGAAGATAAGCACAAGACGGTTGACGATCGCCCTTATGGCGGTGGGCCAGGCATGGTAATGATGATTGCGCCTTTGCAAAAAGCCATTCATCAAGCAAAGCTTGCAGTCAAATCACCCAGTAAAGTGATTTATCTATCGCCGCAAGGTAAACCGTTAACGCAAGCGAAAGCTAAGCAGCTTAGCCAAGAATCCAGTTTGATTTTATTGGCAGGGCGTTATGAAGGTATTGATCAACGTTTGCTAGACAGCGAAGTTGATGAAGAGCTTTCAATTGGTGACTTTATTGTCAGTGGCGGTGAATTACCCGCTATGTTGCTGATTGATGCAGTTGCTCGTTGTTTGCCCCGTGTTTTAGGGCATAGTGAATCGGCAGAAAATGATTCATTTTCTGATGGTTTATTAGATTGTCCGCACTATACCCGTCCGGAGCTTGATCCGTTAGGGCAGGTGCCAGAAGTGTTGCTAAGTGGAAATCATGAAGCAATTCGACGCTGGCGATTACAACAATCGCTAGGTCAAACCTGGTTAAAACGGCCAGATTTGTTGTTGGATAAAACGCTTTCCAAAGAGGAAGCGCAGTTATTGGCAGCATTTAAACAAGCGTTTATTGAGTGAGTAGAATGAACCTTTAGGTTCCTCTGTGCTTGAGTCCGTAACGTGTGAGTTCACACTAGGAGCTGAAAAATGAGCAAAAACAAAATTATTGCAGCGATTGAAGCTGCGCAAATGACCAAAGAAATTCCTGCGTTTGGTCCTGGCGACACCGTTGTTGTGCAAGTAAAAGTAACAGAGGGCGATCGTAGCCGTTTACAGGCTTACGAAGGCGTTGTTATTGCAAAACGTAACCGTGGTTTAAACTCAGCGTTCACCGTGCGTAAAATGTCGAGCGGCGTGGGTGTAGAGCGTACTTTCCAAACCTACAGCCCATTAGTTGACAGCATTGTTGTTAAGCGTCGTGGTGCAGTACGTCAAGCGAAATTGTACTACTTGCGTGATTTGACTGGTAAAGCAGCACGTATCAAAGAGAAGTTGGCTAAACGCGTTTAATAAGCGTTCACTTCGAAAAGCCCGCGCAAGCGGGTTTTTTTATGCCGCAAAAGCAGCATTAATAAAACTATATTAAAAGTTTTTGATATAGTTTTGCCGCTAGTATATACTGCGCCGCTATGTTGAAAACTAGCGCACCTCTTAACGCCATTGATAATCAAGTATTAGCGCAGCTATTTAAAGCCAGTGCTGATAGCTTGCGGGTCGATATTTTGCGCGTATTGCACAATAACTCGTTTAGTGTGCAGGAATTGTGTCAAATTCTGGATATTAAACAGCCAGGATTAAGTCATCATCTCAAAATTCTGGCAACCGCTGATTTGGTAACCACGCGACGCGAAGGTAATAATCTTTACTACCGTCGAAACTTATGGCCGCATGATCATGCGTTGGCCAATTTGCAACGCGCAATTTTTTATAGTGTTGATCAATGCGCATTATCAAGCGCTATGCAAGCAGGTATTGCCACGGTTGAGCAACAGCGGGTGCAATCCTCTAATCAATTCTTTTTGGAAAATGCCGGCAAGTTTAGGCAGCAACAGGATTTAATCGCGCAGTTTGAGCAGTATGCTGAGAGCGTGGCGAATATGCTGGATATTATCGCTTTGCCAGCACGTCAACATGCCATTGAGAT
>CAZMQC010000033.1:8908-12467 GCA_964568295.1 uncultured Spongiibacteraceae bacterium
GCTGGCTTTTTTGAAGGCGAGTCGAGCTTTTTAGCACAAAGAAATGGTTTCCGTATTCAAATTCGTTATTTTTATAAACCCGAGGAACTTTAAATGAGTGAATATTCTATATTTACATCTGAGTCCGTTTCAGAAGGTCACCCTGACAAGGTTGCTGACCAAATTTCTGATGCTATTTTAGATGCCATGATTGTGCGCGACCCGTATGCGCGTGTTGCGGTTGAAACCCTGGTTAAAACCGGTATGGCGATTGTGGCGGGCGAAGTGACCACTAGTTGCTATATTGATTTAGAAGATATTGTGCGCAAGGTGATTAACGACATCGGCTATACCAGCTCAGCGGTTGGTTTTGATGGTTCATCATGTGCGGTATTAAATGGTATTGGTAAGCAATCCGTGGACATCGCTCAAGGTGTTGACCGTGCTAAGCCAGAAGATCAAGGCGCGGGTGACCAAGGCTTGATGTTTGGTTATGCGACCAATGAAACCGATACTTTAATGCCAGCAGCGTTGTATTACTCGCACCGTTTGGTTGAGCGCCAAGCGCAGTTGCGTAAATCAGGTGAGCTACCTTGGTTGCGCCCTGATGCAAAATCACAAGTGACTTTGCGTTATGAAAATGGCAGGCCGGTGGCGATTGATGCGGTGGTGCTATCTACCCAGCACGACCCTAACATTAGCTTAGAAGCCTTGCGTAAAGAAGTATTGGACAAAATTATTAAACCAGTGTTGCCAGCGCAATGGTTGCACGAGGGCACCTTGTACCACATCAACCCAACGGGTAATTTTGTGATTGGTGGACCGGTAGGTGATTGTGGCTTAACCGGTCGTAAAATCATTGTTGATACCTATGGCGGTATGGCGCGTCACGGTGGCGGTGCGTTTTCTGGTAAAGATCCTTCAAAAGTTGACCGCAGTGCGGCATATATGGGGCGTTATGTAGCGAAAAACGTCGTTGCTGCTGGCTTGGCGGATCGTTGCGAAATCCAAGTGTCGTACGCGATTGGTGTGGCAGAGCCGACCTCGGTTTCAGTGAATACCTTTGGTACGGGCAAAGTAAGCGATGACAAACTAGTGAAAGCAATTCGTGAGGTATTTGATCTACGCCCTTACGCGATTACTAAGCAATTGGATTTGCTACACCCGATGTTCCAATTAACCGCTGCTTACGGGCATTTTGGTCGTGAACCGTTTGAACATACTTATACCTATGAAGATGCGGGTGTGACTAAAACATCCACGTTTACCGCTTTTACATGGGAAAAAACCGATAAAGTGGACGCGCTTAAACAGGCTTGCGCTTAATTAAATAACCTTGAAACGGCGCATTAAGCGCCAATGCATTAACTGAGATTGGAAACGATTATGACAACATTTACTGATTACAAAGTTGCCGACATTAAGCTTGCTGAGTGGGGACGCAAAGAATTAAATATCGCCGAGGGTGAAATGCCAGCGTTAATGGCCATGCGTGATAAATATCGCGCGGCGCAGCCATTAAAAGGCGCAAAAATCCTTGGCTGTATTCACATGACCATTCAAACCGGTGTTTTGATTGAAACCTTGATTGAGCTTGGCGCGGAAGTGCGTTGGTCATCATGTAATATTTTCTCAACGCAAGACCATGCAGCAGCGGCGATTGCAGCAGCAGGCATTCCCGTGTTCGCTTGGAAAGGCGAGACCGAAGAAGAATACGACTGGTGTATCGAGCAAACCATTTTGAAAGATGGCAAGCCTTGGGACGCCAATATGATTTTGGACGATGGCGGCGATTTGACCTTAATGTTGCATGAAAAATACCCTGCAATGTTAGATAAAATTCACGGTATTACTGAAGAAACCACCACGGGCGTACACCGCTTAATCGAAATGATGAAAAAGGGTACTTTGAAAGTGCCTGCGATTAACGTCAACGATTCGGTGACTAAATCGAAAAACGACAACAAATACGGCTGCCGTCATTCGTTAAACGATGCGATTAAACGCGGTACTGACCATTTGTTAGCGGGTAAGAAAGCGTTGGTCATTGGTTACGGCGACGTGGGTAAAGGCAGTGCGCAATCATTGCGTCAAGAAGGCATGATTGTACGTGTGACTGAAATCGACCCAATTTGTGCAATGCAAGCTTGTATGGACGGCTACGAAATAGTTTCTGCTTATAACGACGGCGATAAAACCAAAGGTGTTAACCAAGCGTTGTTGGCTACCACTGATTTGGTAGTAACCACCACGGGTAACTTGAACGTTTGCGACGCCGAGATGTTGAAAGCATTAAAAAATGGCGCAGTGGTTTGTAATATCGGTCACTTCGATAATGAAATTGACACAGCATTTATGCGTAAAAACTGGCAGTGGGAAGAAGTTAAACCACAAGTGCATAAAATCTACCGCGATCAAGCTACAAATGACCATTTGATCTTATTGTCGGAAGGCCGTTTGGTGAACTTGGGCAACGCAACAGGCCATCCATCGCGCATTATGGACGGTTCATTCTCTAACCAGGTATTGGCGCAAATCCATTTGTTTGCCAAAAAATTCGCTGATTTACCTGCTGCGGAAAAAGCCAATGCGATCACGGTTGAAGTATTGCCGAAACAACTGGATGAAGAAGTGGCAGCGCACATGGTTCGTGGTTTTGGTGGCGTGATTACCAAACTAACGCAAGAGCAAGCGGACTATATTGGCGTTGCGGTGAGTGGTCCGTTTAAGCCAGATAGCTATAAATATTAATTCAGCATTGAATTAACCAGAGGTGGCATTGCCCACCTCTCAGATTGACTAGGCAGGTAACCCCTGCCTATTTTTGCAAAGGCATGAGCATGACAGATAAACGTTTTAGTTTTGAATTTTTTCCGCCTAAAACCGAGCAGGGTAAAGCGAACCTTGAAGTGTTATGGCAAGATTTAAACCAGTTAAATCCAGCGTTTTTTTCGGTAACTTATGGTGCAGGCGGCTCTACTCGCGATAACACCTTGGGTACGGTCAAAAAGATGAAAGAACAGGGTTTGTCGGTTGCGCCGCACTTATCGTTTGGCGGCGATGATGAAACTGCGATGCGTCAGTTGCTCGACCAGTATCAAGCTATCGGTATTGACCGTATTGTGGCGTTACGCGGTGATATTCCATCGGGTTTTGGTGCAACTAAAATTGTGTATGCCAATGAACTGGTGGCGTTTATCCGCCAGCATTATGGACAGCAATTTCATTTGGAAGTGGCGGCTTATCCTGAAATGCACCCGCAGGCGAAAAGCTACGAAAGCGACATTTTCTATTTAAAGAAAAAGTTTGATGCAGGCGCTAACTCGGCGATTACCCAGTATTTTTTCAATGCGGATGCCTACTTTTATTTTATCGAAGCTTGCCAAAAGCAAGGCATAGAGCAACCGATTTACCCCGGTATTATGCCGATTACCAATTTCGCTAATTTGTGCCGTTTTTCAAGTAACTGTGGCGCTGAAATTCCGCGTTGGTTGAAGTATAAAGTGGAATCGTTAGAAAATAATCCGCAAGCGGTTATTGAATTTGGCAAAGAAATGGTGATTCGCTTGTGCGAAAAACT
>CAZMQC010000034.1:0-1181 GCA_964568295.1 uncultured Spongiibacteraceae bacterium
AAATACCAATCTGCCCTAAAATATAAATAATTTCCTGCATTAAACGCTGCGCTACGGGATGCTCCGCAGCAAATTTAGCTTCCATGTCACGCGCTTGCTGAATCATCTCCTCAGCAAGCTCTTTTTCCGGCACTTCTGGCTCAGCCAATAGCAACTGGTTAATATCAATATCCAAATCTTGGATATAGCGCTGCGTTGCATCATCAGCCTTACCGAGCGTTTCTTTGCGCAAATCATCTAATAACTGACGAATTCGTTCACTGTACATAAACAACTCCTTTTAAGGCGTGTCGTATGTTTCTTCTTCTTTGCTACGCACCATCAAATCTTCTTTACTCACTTTCTGCATCAACAACAAGTTCGTACAGATATAAATAGACGCGTAAGTACCCACTACAATACCGATAATCAACATCATGGCAAAACCAAAGATAGTACTACCGCCGAAAAATAACAAGACGAATAATACAAACAAGGTAGTGAAAGCGGTTACAACGGTACGACTTAGGGTTTGCGTTACGGATAAATCAATAATCTCTTCCGAGCTACCGCGTCGTAATAAACGGAAATTTTCACGAATACGGTCAGCAACAATAATAGTATCGTTGAGCGAGTAACCAATCATCGCCAACAACGAAGCCAAAACTGTTAAATCAAACTCCCACTGAAACCATGAGAAAAAGCCTAAAGTAATAATGGTGGTGTGTACCAAGCCTAATACCGCGGCGACCGAAAACTTAAATTGGAACTGCATGGCAACGTAAACCATGATGACCGCAAGCACCAGTAACATGCCCAAGCCGCCTTGCTCTTTTAAATCGTCGCCCACTTGCGGGCCAACAAATTCCGTACGATGCACATTCACTGTACTACCATCGGCACGCAATACCGCTAAGATTTCTTCGGCAATTTGCTTAGAATCGGTATGCTGCAAACGAATCATCACGTCGGTTTCTGCGCCAAAGTTTTGCACGATGGCATCAAAACCTGAATCCGATAACTGCTTACGAATTAAGTCAATATCCGCAGGCTTGTCATATACCACTTCCACCAAAGTACCGCCGGTAAAGTCCAAACCGAAGTTAAACCCTTTGGTAAAAAAAGCAGCAAACGAAGCCAACATCAATGCGATTGAGCACGCTAACGCAATGTTGCGATAGCGCATAAATGGAATTACTTTT
>CAZMQC010000034.1:1281-7632 GCA_964568295.1 uncultured Spongiibacteraceae bacterium
TGATGCGGCGACAGCCCCTCTCGCAGCTCTTCGCGTATTCGCTCATAAATCAGTACGTTAGCGTCAACCGCCATACCAATGGTTAACACAATCCCCGCAATACCCGGCAAGGTTAAGGTAGCCGAAATCAGCGACATCACAGCAATCAACACCACAATATTCATCATCAACGCAAGGTTGGCCAAAATACCAAACACTTTGTAGTACAACAGCATAAACACCATCACGATGCCCAAGCCCCATAAAATCGAGTTAATCCCTAGCTTGATATTTTCTGCACCCATTGAAGGACCAATAGTACGTTCTTCAACAAAATCAATCGGCGCGGTTAATGCGCCCGCACGTAATAACAAAGCAAGTTCTTGCGCTTCTTGTTGCGTATTCAAACCCGTAATACGGAACTGATTACCTAACGCGGATTGAACGGTTGCTAAGCTGATAATTTCTTTTTCAAAGTAAGGCTCACGAATTTGTTCTTTTTCGCCTTGCTCGTTGACGATGGTGCGCGAACGTTGCTTACGCTCAATAAACAACACGCCTAAATTACGCCCAATATTATTTTTGGTGGCGTTATGAATTTGACGACCGCCTGCTCCATCCAAAGTAATACTCACTTGTGGACGACCATTTTCATCAAAGCCAGAGGTAGCATTCGATACTTGGTCACCAGTAATCACTACTGTGCGCTCTAATTGCGCCGTACCGCGCGATTGCCCACCGCGTCTTAAAGCAAACGTTTCGCTCGGCGAGTCCGCACGTGCCTCCATACGAAATTCGAGGTTAGCGATTTTACCGATGATACGTTTTGCCATGGCTGAATCTTGTACGCCAGGCAATTGCACCACAATACGGTTAGCGCCTTGGCGTTGCACAATCGGCTCTGACACACCCAATTCGTTCACACGATTACGCAATGCGGTTAAGTTTTGCGCCACCGTGTCGTTAGCAATTTGCTGCTGCAATGCTTCGCCAATATACCAGTCAACCATATATTCGCCGCCTTTTTCGCTGCGAGTTGCCGACAAATCAGGTACTTTTTTACGAATTAAGTTGTAAGCCGCGTTCTGTGCTTCCGACGATAAAAACTTACCACTAATGGTTAAGTCTTTTTGCGCAACTACGCCACGGATATTGTCTTCACGCAACAATTTACGCACTTCGCCCAAATAGCCATCAACACGACGATTGATTGCGAACTTAGTATCGACTTCAAGCAAAAAGTGAATACCGCCCGACAAGTCCAAACCAAGTTTCATCGGCTCAGCACCGATAGAAGTCAACCATTCTGGTGTTGTGGCGGCAAGGTTTAACGCCACTACATAACCATCGCCTAATGCGGCATGAATAATCTCTTTGGCTGGCAACTGGCTATTGCTATCTTGCAAACGAATCAGCATGTTATTGCTGTTAATTTCGCCTGATTTGTAAGCAATATTGTGCTTATCCAAGGCTGACAAGGCATTTTTCAATACCGAGTCTGACAATACTTGCCCACCACTTTCACCCGAAATTTGTATCGCCGCATCAGGCCGATACAAATTGGGCAATGAGTAAAGCAAACCGATACACAGCACAAACAGTACTGCCAAGTGTTTCCACAGCGGAAATGGTTTCATTATGGTTCCTTACATTTACAACTTATTATTAATCTACCCATACACGCGCATTACGGAACATGCGCATCCAAGGACTGTCTTCGCCCCATGTTTTCGGCGCCCATGACAACGCAACCGTACGCACTCCACGCTCTGGGTGCGGCATCATAATGGTGCTGCGACCATCTTTACTGGTAAACGCGGTCATACCTTCTGCCGAGCCGTTCGGGTTTAACGGATAACGCTCAGTCGCTTGATGTTTATCATCAACAAAACGGCCTGCTAACAAGCTACTCGCGTTAGCTTGCTGTTCCGTTGAAGCAAAACTAGTACGCCCTTCGCCATGCGCTACCGCAACGGGTAAGATCGAACCTTGCATACCTTGCAACATAATCGACGGTGATGGCAAAATTTCCATCTGCACTAAACGCGCTTCAAACTGCTCGGAGGTATTACGTCTAAAACGTGGCCAAAAATCAGCGCCCGGAATTAAATCTTTGAGCTGCGACATCATCTGACAGCCGTTACAAACTCCTAACGAGAAGGTATCTGGGCGTGCAAAAAACTCGCTAAAACTATCACGCATCGCGCTGTTATACAAAATAGTTTTTGCCCAACCTTCACCCGCGCCCAATACGTCGCCATACGAAAAGCCACCGCAAGCCGCAAAGCCTTTGAAATCAGACAGCTTAACGCGTCCCGATAAAATATCGCTCATATGTACGTCAATCGCCGCAAAACCTGCTTGAGTAAAGGCATTGGCCATTTCCACATGACCATTAACGCCCTGCTCACGCAAAATCGCAACTTTCGGTTTGACTGACAAATTCAGATAAGGTGCAGCAATATTTTGATTAATATCAAAGCTGACTTTCGGCGTTAGCCCTTGGCTATCTTGCGCAATAGCCTCGAATTCTTCTTTAGCGCAAGCAGGATTATCACGCAGCGCTTGCATACGGTAGCTTAATTCGCTCCACGCTTGTTGCAAGTTAGCACGGCTATCGCGCAATACCACAGCGCCATTTTGTTCAATGCTAATGGTCTGCTCCGCTTTAGCACAAGCAACTGGGCTAGCGGTTAAGCCTGCTTGGGCGAAAATAGCTTGTACTT
The DNA here is from genome assembly GCA_964568295.1 of uncultured Spongiibacteraceae bacterium. Classification (GTDB taxonomy): domain Bacteria; phylum Pseudomonadota; class Gammaproteobacteria; order Pseudomonadales; family DT-91; genus DATCSZ01. The sequence goes on from CAZMQC010000034.1 coordinate 3,987, forward strand.
TTTCGACTTGCTGTTGGTTAACTTGAACCACAAAACCCAGTTCTTCGTTAAACAAATACGATAAAGCATCAACGTCCGTAGGTAATTGGATATCCAACCCACAACGTCCAGCGAACGCCATTTCCAATAAGCTGATAATCAAGCCACCATCCGAACGGTCGTGATAAGCCAATAATAATTGATCTTGAATACAGCGCTGCAAGGCGGTAAATGCCGCTTTCAATACAGCTGCTGATTCTAAATCAGGTGTTTCATTACCCAACTGCGAATACGTTTGCGCCAAACACGACGCGCCTAAGCGCTGTTTACCACTCGCTAAATCGACAAACAACAACTGATTGCCCGCTTGCGTACTGATTTCAGGCGTTAAAGTTTTACGTGCATCGGTCACAGGCGCAAACGCAGTAATAATTAACGATAACGGCGCAGTTACTGATTTGCTTTCGCCATTATCCTGCCAAACCGTGCGCATCGACATCGAGTCTTTACCCACAGGAATTGCAATGCCCAACTCAGGGCAAAGTTCCATACCTACCGCTTTAACGGTATCAAACAAGGCTTGATCTTCCGCGCCATAACCTGCAGCCGCCATCCAGTTTGCCGACAATTTAATATCCGACAACTGTTTAATCGGCGCAGCAGCGATATTTAAAATCGACTCAGCAACCGCCATGCGCCCAGAAGCTGGCGCATCAATCAACGCCGCAGGGGTGCGCTCGCCCATCGCCATCGCTTCACCGGCAAAGGTATCGTAGGAAGCAGTTGTCACCGCCACGTCTGCCACGGGCACTTGCCAAGGACCGACCATCTGATCGCGCGCCACCATGCCAGTAATACTTCTATCGCCGATGGTAATTAAGAATTGCTTGCTGGCAATAGCAGGCAATTTCAAGATACGACTGAGCGCATCAGCCACAGAAACACCGTTTAAATTTAACGCGGGCAATTTCAGCGTTTGGCGCTCAAAACTGCGGTGCATTTTAGGTGGTTTGCCGAATAAAACATCCATCGGCAAGTCGATTGGCTTATTGTCAAAATGTTTGTCGTTTAAGGTAATGTGTTTTTCAGCGGTTGCTGTACCGACCACCGCGTAAGGGCAACGCTCGCGCTGACACATCGCTTCAAACTCTGGTAAACGCGCCTCACTAATCGCCAATACATAGCGCTCTTGCGACTCGTTACACCAAATTTCCATCGGCGACATACCTGGTTCATCATTGGGAATATTACGCAATTCAAAACTTGCACCACAGCCGCCGTCTTTCGCCAACTCAGGAAAAGCATTAGATAAACCGCCCGCGCCCACGTCGTGAATAAAGGCTATCGGATTGTTTTCGCCCATCGCCCAACAACGGTCAATCACCTCTTGGCAGCGACGCTCCATCTCTGGGTTTTGACGCTGTACCGAAGCAAAGTCTAAATTTTCTGCGCTACTGCCCGATGCAACCGAGGAGGCCGCACCGCCGCCCAAACCGATTAGCATGGCAGGGCCGCCTAGCACCACTAATTTGGTGCCCGGCGCAAATTCACGCTGTTCAACATGCTCTTCACGAATATTACCGTAACCGCCGGCAATCATAATTGGCTTATGATAACCACGTACTTCCTCGCCATTAACGCCTAACGCGCTATTTTCATAGCTACGGAAATAACCCGTTAAATTCGGACGGCCAAATTCATTATTAAATGCAGCGCCGCCTAACGGCCCTTCAATCATAATATCAAGCGCCGTTACCATACGGCCAGGCTTACCGTAGTCCTTTTCCCAGTCTTGCTCAAACCCCGGAATACGCAAGTTAGAAACCGTAAAGCCGGTTAAGCCTGCTTTTGGCTTAGAGCCGCGTCCTACCGCGCCTTCGTCACGAATTTCACCACCCGAACCAGTACCTGCTCCTGAAAAAGGTGCAATCGCGGTTGGGTGGTTATGGGTTTCCACTTTCATCAAAATATGAATATCTTCCTCAACCGCCTGATATTCCGCCGAACCTGGTTGCGGAAAGAAACGCCCTGCGCGACTACCGGTAATTACCGATGCGTTATCGGCATAAGCGCTTAATACGTTTTCACCTGATTTTTGAAAAGTGTTTTTAATCATGCCGAACAAGGATTTTTCTTGTTGCTCGCCGTCAATCGTCCAATCCGCGTTAAAAATTTTATGGCGGCAATGCTCTGAGTTAGCTTGCGCGAACATCATCAATTCCACATCATTTGGATTACGGTTTAATTTTTGAAAGCTCGCCAATAAATAATCAATTTCATCATCCGCTAACGCCAAGCCTAATTCGACATTGGCTTGCTCAAGCGCAACACGACCTTGCTCTAATAAAGCAATCGTGCTCATGGGGGCAGGCGATGCTTGGCTAAATAATTGCTCCGCATCAGCTAAATTGTTTAATACCGTTTCCACCATACGGTCATGAATAGCAGCAATAAATACCTGCTCTTCTGTCGCTGTCAATGTTGCATCAACCGTATAAGCTACGCCGCGCTCAATGCGCGCAATCATGCTCAAGCCGCAGTTATGCGCAATATCCGTCGCCTTACTCGCCCACGGTGAAATCGTACCAATACGCGGAACCACCAAATAAAGTTTGCCGCTGGTAGCTGCGTCTTGTTGACGCTCAGCAAAATTCAATAACGCTTGCAAAACTGCGAGTTGCTCCTCATTCAACGGCTGTTTGCTATGAACAAAATGTTGATATTGAGCATGAACAGTCAACTTGCGTTGAAGCTTTTCCTCTAACAACTGCTGTAATTTGTCTTGGCGGAATTGAGAAAGCGCGGAACTACCAGGCAGAATAAGCATGAGCGAGTTTTACCTTTACGATGGGTCAATAAAAATGGGCGCTATTCTACCTTTTTTTAGCCGAAATAGCATTCAAACAATACACCCCTGTAACCCCAATGCTTATAACAAAACAATCTAAGAAAAAGATGACTATTTTGTTAAGCAATCTTCCAAGTAATCACTAACCTAGCATTACCTTAAAACAAAAGCATTGTGACTCAGTTAACAGTTTATTCAGTTCCCAAATAACACCAAAAGTAGCGCAAAAAGCAAACGTGAGCCATATCACAGACTTTAAATATATTTTTCAGCCGTTAGAATACAGCGCATGAGAAAAAAAGCATTCTGTTTAACACAATTGCTGGCTGTTGTAGCAATCTCTTTAACCCTATTTTCCAAGAGCCTTTATGCTCCTGGCGCTTCGCCTACCCTTGCAGAAAACGATTCTGCGACTTTACAAGAAACCTTAACCGTTATTACCGTGCCGTCTTACCACAGCTATTATGTGCATAGCAAAAACGGTGCGGACGGCTTTGCTTTTCAACTTGTCCAACAATACGCGCAAGCTAATAACCTCAAGCTCAAACTCATTTTAGCTAACCATGCTGATGAAGTTTATCAAGCGCTTGAGCAAGGTATTGCGGATTTCGCTTTATTAAATAGTCCGTTAAGCCTTTCCAAACAAAACACCCTGCCACAAACTCAAAGTTATATGCAGGTAACTACCGAGCTGATTTACCGCCATGGCAATGGTCAGCCGCAAACCTTTGAGGAATTATCCGGTAAAACCATTGTTATTCACGACAACGAGCAATTCCGCGAAAAACAACGGTTTATTCAACAGCATTATCCTGAAAT
>CAZMQC010000034.1:7732-10383 GCA_964568295.1 uncultured Spongiibacteraceae bacterium
CTGGACGACTATCAACAAGCACTGGCTGAAAGTGCCATCGACCCCACGCAAAAGCCAGTTCGCCTTGCGGCATTGATTGAATAATCGTTAAGGTTGAGTTAGTTGCTCCAACTCGATTAACCGAATATAAGCCTCTTCAAAGCTATCACCGCAAACCGAACGCTCCGCCTTAAAATCCGCGCAAGCTTGTGGTCGTCTCGGATCATCAAATATGCGGCACAAGTTATTCTCATCCAGATGCACGCACCGCACACCCGACGGCTTGCCATTCGGCATACCATAAAACGGCAAATTTAATGACGCCGCAATACAGCAAGCGCCGCAGCCCATGCGACAATCCATTAACTCGCTCGCAATAAATGTTGAGGCTTAAAGCTAATCAGCAAATGCGGCAGCAATAACAGCGCACCAAATAACGCAGTAATCATGGCAATCGCGGTTAAGAAACCAAAATAAATACTGGGGGTAAAATTGGAAAACGTTAACACACCAAACCCTACAATAATTACCACCGATGTGTAAAACATCGCCAAGCCAATACTGCCATGACTGCGCTGCATGGCTTTTACATAGTCGCCATCAACCGCCAACTCTTTCTTAAAGCGATGAATATAATGAATGGTGTCATCCACGCCGATACCAATCGTGATTGAGCCAATGGTAATGGTCACTACGTCTAAAGGAATATTCAACCAGCCCATCACGCCCAATACAAAAGCCGCCGCTAATACATTCGGCACAAGCGCATAAAATGAAATCACCATTGAGCGATACAAAATCCCCATCATGATCCATACCGCAAAAAACACCATACCCAAGGTTGCCGCTTGCGAACGAAACAGACTTTGCAACATATTGTTATACAATACCATCATGCCGGTTAACTGATATTCTTCGGACTGATAACCCTGCTGTTGCAAAAACGCATCAATACTTTTCAACATCTCATTGCGATTAAGCGTTTTACTGGTTTCTTTAACACGCAAAGTAATACGGGTTTGCAGCCCATCGCTAGATAGGTAAGGCTTAACCAAGGCTTTTTCCATATCCTCACGCAAGTTTTTCTTCATCAGCGCCAGTTGAATATCATCTAAATTTCCACCGACCAAGCCATCTAATACTTGATATAAAGTCGCCAAACTAAGCACTTTACCCGTTTCAGGCATACTTTCTAAAAACTGCTGAACCTGCTGAATTTCCTGCATCCCTTGGCGAGTAAACCAATAACTGATAGCTTCCGCCTCGCCTTGATGGGCAAAATCATCATCGTCCTCATCGGCAAAAAAATCATCTTGTTCATCGGTTTGCGTAGAAGCCGTAAAACTAAATTGTGTCTGCCCCGCATCGGTTTTAGTCAAGACAATATCAAGCGGCAAAGTGCCACCCAATTCTTTATCAATTTCCAACATGCCCTGATAAATTTCAGTTTCCTCATCGAAATAATCAATAAAGCGATTTTCCACTTTTAACTGAGCAATGCCCGCCAATGCAAAAATAAACAAGCCCCACGACGCATAGGTTAACCAACGACCGCGACGCATAATAATTCCCGCTAAATATAGGGTAAATTGGCTGCTGACTTTATTTTCTTTCGGACGCAAAGTACGCGAAAACAACATCAATCCCGCTGGTAAAAACAAAAAGCTCATAATTAAACCGACCGTCACCGCCACCGCCATGGTCCAACCAAAATCCATAACCGGCTTAACACCGCTCGCCATCAACGACACAAACGCCGCCATAGTGGTAATCGTGGTATAAAAGCACGGTTTCATCATAAAGCGCATGGTTTTCATCACCAGATCAAACTGGCTTAACTCCGCCGCCTCAGACTTTTCATATTCAATACAACGAATAGCCAAGTGAATAACCACCGACAAATTCAAAATCAGCAATAACGCCACAAAGTTCGCCGACACCACATTCAGCTTAAAGCCGCCCAACGCCAAACCGCCCAACATATACACGCAAGTAAGCGAACAGGTTAGCAAGGACAAAATAATCCAACGCCATGAACGAAATAACGCGCTCAATAACACAATAATAAAAACAATCACCAGCGCGCCAAACACAATCATATCGTTGCGTACATAATCCAGCATATCGCTAACAATCATCGGCACACCGCCTAAAAAGATACGATTGCCCTCAGCGCGATAGCTTTGCAACACCGCCCTCACATCGGCAACCACTTGCTTTTCTAATTGTTTACGTTGGTCTTTCGCCTGCTCAAAGCTCTGCTCTAGCTGCTTGAGCGCTTGTTGCTGCCCCGCGTTCAGCGATTTTTGTTGCTTTAACGCTTCAACCGCTTGGCGTAAATTACCCACTTCCTCATCAAAACTTAAATTAACCAATAACGCCGTTACTTGTTCATCCTGGCTAGTCAATAAATCACGATACAGCGGGCTTTGCTGAAACTCTTTACGCGCTAAATCCAGTGGAATATCGGCATCGGTTAAATAATTCACGCCTTCGCTTAAATTCGCAAGCGTCACTGGCGGGCTGTTTAATAACGGCACATCTAAATAGGTCACCACGCTGCGCACACCATTAATGGCGGATAAATCTTGTTTCAACCGCGCAACCGTGTTTTGTACCTTATCGGAAAAAACATCGCTATCCGCGCGTAGCGTTACAAACAAAAAGCTCCC
>CAZMQC010000034.1:10483-12451 GCA_964568295.1 uncultured Spongiibacteraceae bacterium
TCTTGTTGAAGGTTTAGTTGCTGCAAGATACGCGCAACCACAAAATCGACCATATCCGCAATCGACTGCGGCTTATGATAAAAACCAGGGGATGCTGGCAAAATCGCCACCCCCATTAAAGCCAGCTTGTGCATGTGCTCAAGTTGAATCGCCGAAACGGGCATTTCACGCGGCAATAAAATCAGCTTTCTTTGCTCTTTCAACGTCACCGTCGCCGCGCGCTCAATTAAATTATTGCTTAAACCATTAGCAATCGCGCCTAAAGTTCCCGTGCTACAAGGACAAACCACCATCGCGTCTATATTGCTAGAACCCGATGCCACCGGCGATAGCCAATCGGTTTTGCTATAACAAAACAGTTTTTTAGTCTCTTGCTTTAGCAAGGTTTTCAATTGCGTTTGCAACGCGTTAGCATCCGCTTCTAGCAATAAATCATGCTCTAAACGTGCCACTTCCCTAGCCGCATCCGACAATAATAAATGCACTTGGCAATCTTGCGCTAACAAGCACTCCAACAAGCGCAGACCATAGACAAAACCCGATGCGCCAGTAATAGCAAGACAAATTGACTTAGCCATAACGCTGCTCTAATGCTTGTTTAACTTTTTGATGAATACCACCGAAACCGCCGTTGCTCATAAATACAATATGGTCGCCCGACTTAGCCTGCGTAATAATGGCGGTAATCAAGGCATCCAAATCAACAAAACTTTGCCCTGCTTGTTCGTTTAATTGCCATTGCATACCATTCACATACCAAAACGCTTGATCGGCTAAAGCGACCGAATTAGAGAGTTGCTCTTTATGCACACCCATTTTCATGGTGTTGGAACGTGGCTCTAATACCGCAATAATGCGCCCCGCTACTTTAGCTTTCAGTCCCGCCAAGGTTGTTTCAATCGCAGTAGGGTGATGGGCAAAATCATCGTATAAGCAAATGCCATGTACATCGGCAATTTTTTCCATCCGGCGCTTTACGCCATTAAACTGCGACAAGGCCTCCACCGCTGTTTCAGGACGAACGCCCACATGCTCCGCCGCCGCAATCGCTGCCAACGCATTCAAGGTATTATGCTCGCCCATTAACGCCCAACTTAGCGTCCAGCGCTGCTTATCATCACGGCTATTAAAAATTTCAATATCGCCATTGGCTAAGGTTTGCGCCTGCCATTGACCATTTTCCCCAAAAGAAACTTGCTCAGACCAACAGCCTTTTGCTAACACATCCGCTAAATTAGCCTCTTGCTGATTCACAATCACCCGCCCCGTCGCAGGTACAATACGCAATAAATGGTGGAACTGCTTTTTAATCGCATCAAGGTTTTCAAAAATATCGGCGTGATCAAATTCAAGGTTGTTCAAAATCAACGTGCGCGGCGAATAATGCAAAAACTTACTGCGCTTATCAAAAAACGCCGTGTCATATTCATCGGCTTCCACCACAAAAAACGGACTCTCGCCGATACGCGCCGAAAACGGAAAATCCTGCACAACCCCGCCAATCAAAAAACCCGGCTTCATGCCCGCGTAATCTAAAATAAACGCCAACATCGACGAAGTTGTAGTTTTGCCGTGCGTACCTGCAACCGCCAACACCCATTTTTCGCGCAACACATAATCATGCAAAAATTGCGGCCCCGAGGTATAAGGTAAACCGCGATCAAGCACATATTCCACCAACGGATTGCCACGGCTCATGGCATTGCCAATCACAATCAAATCAGGATTGCAGTCTAAATGCTGAATTTCAAAGCCTTGGTCGAGGGCAATACCTGCGTTTTCTAGTTGGGTACTCATCGGCGGGTAAACATTGGTATCGCAACCCGACACCTGATAGCCCATCTCGCGCGCTAAAATCGCAAGACTGCCCATAAACGTGCCGCAAATACCGAGAATATAAATGTGCATAACAATCCCTCAAAAAAGAGCGCTTATTATCCTACGCACGGGAAGGGATAGCAATTTATC
>CAZMQC010000035.1:0-12227 GCA_964568295.1 uncultured Spongiibacteraceae bacterium
TGCTTGGCTGCAATTTTGACGCTCAACCCTTGCGCTATGAGGCAAAGTATATCTGTTTCGCGCTGGGTTAAAGTAACTTCTTGCTTTTCATGCGTAGGACGAAACTGTTGCAATAAACGTCGTGCAATAGAAGCCGACAAAGGTGGACGCCCATTTAATATACCGCCAAGCTGCATACAAAAATCTTGCTCTAAATCATCCTTTAATAAATAACCGTCAGCGCCTGCTTGTAATGCGCTAAAAAGATGCTCAGCATCATCAAAAATCGTTGTGATAACGCATAAAGCATTTTTATGCTGTGCTTTAAACGGTTGAATAAAAGAACATCCATCACCATCTGGCAACCCCAAATCGACTAAAGCCAAGTCATAGCTTTTTTGCTCGATTGCAGAAAAAGCACTAGCAAGATGATTGCAATGCTTGATATTAGCGGCGGGCAACACGGTTAGAATCTGAGTCTGCAACCACTGGGCAACCTCAACTATATCTTCAATAATCAGCACTTCTTTTAATTCAGGCATGGCGTGATAAAAATATTATTTGTGCAATAGAATAGTGTAATCTGACGTGCGATATATCACCTAATTAAGAGTGAATAGTCAAACAAACCAATTCCTGCAAAGAGGTAGTAAACTTTTTTATGCTGTCATTAAAAAGCAAAATTGCACTCGCATTACTGCTTGTAGTTGCTTATGGTCTATTCGTTTTAGCCTTTGCCCTATCTTTGCCGAGTAGTTTACCCAATATCACAGCAGAAAATGGCTTGCAGCTATTAGCGAAGCAGCCAAATCAAGAAGCGTTCGTAATAAAAAACTTTATCGATAATCAAGGGGTGTTTCCCGCAGATAGCTCGCTGGCGATAGAAGAGCCAGACGTATTACCCGATTACGCATCAATACAACATTTCTTCTCCAGTCATCAGCGTTTACACCATGCTTTAACTCAAAACACCTTGTCCGTGATTGATGATTTCGGAGAGCAACATTCCGTTATATATCAAACACGGTCCCTGCAAGATCTAACAGGGCTTTTTTGGCTACAACTATTATGCGGATTAGCAGGTATGCTTGTTTGTTTAATGGTATGCATACCTGCCAAAAAAAGCACTGCAATTTATGCCTTTGGGCTAACGGGGCTAAGTTATGTTTTGTTTTCTTCTGCGGCGGCGATTTATAGCACTCGCGATTTCTTTATCGCAGCCGATAACTTTGCTTTACTATCTGGGCTCAACCATTTAGGCGCTTTATTATTTTCTGCTTCATTAGCTGTTTTTTTATGGAATTACCCATGTAAGGCACCTTCCGTTTGGCTAACCCGATTTTTTTATTTTGCTTTTTTATTTGCCATTGTACTTGACCAAAGCCAGTGGCTTGCAAGCCCCGTCGAAGGGTTTCATTTATGGGTAATGGGTATTTTTTTATTAGGGCTGGCTGGTGCGATTTGGCAATGGCGGCAAACTAAAAAGCAACCTGAGCAAAGAACCGCCTTATATTGGATATTGCTAGCCATTATTGCTGGCACAATCTTTTTTGCAGGCGGTATGATTTTGCCTGCTATTTTTAAAATGGCTCAGCCTGCCTCACAGGGTTTGCTATTTACTACTTTTTTATTGATGTACGTTGGCATGGCTTTAGTTGTGGTACGTTATCACCTGTTTGATTTAGATGAATGGTGGTTTTCCCTGTGGGCATGGCTACTCGGTGGGCTGTTGGTCATGTTAAGCGATTTATTGATAATTTCACTGCTTAATCTATCTAGCCCTGTTTCATTAGCTATTTCTGTGGCGCTGGTTGGTTGGCTTTATCTACCATTACGTCAGCACTTTTGGAATCGTTTATTGCCAAATCATCATCAAGGACTCGATGAGTGGCTTACTCATGCATTACCTGCGATGTTAGATGCGCAACATCAAGAGAATAGCGAGGCGGGACTTGAAGAAGCATTAAATGCGGTGTTTCGACCGCTCAGCTTAAAAAAACAAATACGAATTAGCGGTGAAATCAGTCTTTTGGACAAAGGCAAAAGCCTTTATGTACCTCAAGCAACAGGGCAAAATGCTTGGATATTAGTGCACGCCCAACAGGGTGAACGACTATTCAACCGTCACGACATAAGAACAGCGAGCTGGGTGTTATCGCTGTACCAACTGACCAAACAGGCTCAGGAAGCACATGATGAAGGCGTAAGACATGAGCGTCATCGTATTTGTTGTGATATGCATGACGACTTAGGTGCCAAATTACTACAACTATTACACCGCTCACCGGATAATGTAAAACCATTAGTCCGCGAAGCTATGCGCGATTTACGTTACTTATTAACAGATCTGGAAACAGGACCACTGAAACTAGAGCTTGCTATTTTGCGTTGGCGCGAAGAAATTGAGAGTCGTTGCCAAGATAGCGGCATTCATCTTGAGTGGCATTCACAACCAATAGACAGCTTACTTAATATAAATACTTTTAGTGAACTAACACGCATTTTACGGGAAGCCGTCAGCAACGCGCTAAAACACGCAAACACAAGCGTGTTGAATATTGCTATCACAAACGAAGACCAGCAATTGAAAATTGTGATAATTAATGATGGTGCTATATCGACTAAAATAGTCGAAGATAGCAGAGGCTTAACGATTATGCGCAACCGCACACAAAAACTTAATGGTCAATGCCGTTATGAAATCGTTGGGGATTGCTGGCAAGTGACGCTAGAGATACCTCTAGTCAAATAAAAACTATAAGTTTCTTTGGAATAATAGGCTTTACCCCCCCTATTTAGGGGGCTTATTAAAAATTAAAAAAGCATTAACCTTACCCTTATATTTTTTATTTGGGGAAGATGATGAAAACCTTACTGTCTCTTGTGATACCTTTATGCACAACAGTTGCGTTAGTCTCTTGTGGTGGCGGCAGCAGTGGAAATGGCAGCTCTTTAAGCTTATCTGGCACAGCTGCAACGGGGTCACCGATTGGCGGCGGTCAAATTGTAGCGAAATGCGCTGATGGTTCTAGTTTTGTTAATTCGGTTACTAGCGACAATTTAGGTCGCTGGAGTGGCACACTAACTAATGCTTCAGCTCTGCCTTGTGCACTACAAATTAGCTACGGCACTCCAACACAAACACTCCATAGTTTTGCCTCAAGCTTGGGTACCGTTAATATTTCGCCCCTGACTGATTTATCCCTCGCACTCGCCACAGGTGAAGATCCTTCCGCTTGGTTTGATGCGTATAATGGCACTTCTCCAACCAGCTCTACTTTAGAGGCATCTGCGAGTGATGTCGGTAATAGCTTACGGGCTCAAGGCTTTTTATTACCCTCTACCGGATCCGCTTTCACAACGCCATTTGAAGCCAACCATACATCTTGGGATATGGCATTAGACCAATTGCAATCTGCTATTGAGCAATCTCTGTCAATCACTTATAAAGATTTGATTGATAGCTTAAAAAATGGCGACACTGATGCTCTAGCTACATTGCCTAGCCCGCCGCCTAATTACCCGCTTAACGGCGTGATTGATGGTGCAGCAGATACAATCAGTTGGCAGCTACTCATCAATGGCAAAGCTTATACAAGCGGGCTTAATAAAAATGGTCCTTTTACCATCAGTCCTAGTGATGGCATACCTAACGGTAGCCAATATCAGTTTAATTTCAAAAACCCTCAAGGCCAGACCTGTAGTGCAAGTAATGCAGTTGGCACTATGAGTGCAGATAACAGCGATATTATTATTCAGTGTACAAGTGGTGGCAAAGACCCAGGTACCAACACATTCACTTTAACTGGCACACTAACAGGCAGCAATGCCAACGGCAATGTTACTTGGAACACCAAAATTAATAACGTTCCTCCAAGATCTGGTGTCGCTGGTTCCGATGGCTTAATCTTTTTTGACTCAGGACTTGTCGTTGGAGATCACTGGACAATCACCATCACTCGCTCACCAACGGGGCAAAATTGTAGCGTTAGTCCTGATCAAGGCATTATACAAGCGAATGTGGATTATATTGTCATTACTTGTGCCGACATCAACACACCAACTTATTCCATTAGCGGAAGTATCTCTGGCGCGAAAGGTAATGTAGATTGGAACCTTGCCTCTAATGGAACAATTATTAATACTGGCTCCCATAACGCAGGCAATGTCAATTTTAGTGCCGCTATTGCTCTTGGAAGCGCTTATGAACTAAGCATTATTAATCAACCTAGTGGTCAAACTTGCACAATAAACAATGCCACAGGCACCATAAGCAACAACGTTAATGATGTAGAAATCGTGTGTAGCGACCTGAGCACAGCCCGCACAATTAACGGCAACATTTCAGGCGCAACTGGCAACCTCTCTTGGGAACTTTTGTTGAACGGAATCTCCACTAAAACAGGAGAAGCTAGCAATGGCGCAATTACCTTTATTGATAATGCAGATCCAAATGATTACTACTTTATCAAAGTGACGGTAGCGCCAACTGGCCATTGGTGCGAAGTGTTTAATGCCGTTGGTCAACTCACTAAAACAAACACTGAAGTCCCCATTATTTGTCACGATTCGTCCATTGAGCCAGAACCTATCAATTTACATGATTTCTCTAAATTAACACTGCGCCCAACATTACCAACGCAAATGCCGCAACAAGCGCCAATACCTACGCTTACTGCACTTAATCCTGGCGATGTCATGCAGGATTTATATGAAAGCTTTATTGCTGAAGAAAACGCGCGCATATTTACAGCGCCTAGTGCTTTAAATACGTATGGCGGTGGCCAGAGCGGCGATATTGCTTATTTATATGAAACAGCTTCAGACTCCCCTTATTCATGGCGGCGTGAAAGTACTTTAACTGCTGGACCTGATAACATCTTTAATACAGGCGATGATATTATTGAACGCTATGAGGTTCTTCCTTATGGCAGAACTCACTCAATTTTCACTCCGTATAACCAAAAAACCTTACCTTTCGCTTGGTATGCATTTAACTCTGAAGGTGCAGACGGACAATGGTTCACCCATGATGACACGACTCACTTCAGCCAAGATAAGTACAGCAGCATCCTTAATTTACAAGCGCCCATCCGCAAAACTGGTGTTAATGCGGCTATAAAAGTAACTGAAATTAAAACGCTTTCAGAATCAGGCTATGCTCATAATGACCCCGCTGGTATCGAGCCAACTTTAGTAGATGTGTCAGGTTTGTCCTATGAACTCATTTTATTGGATGATCAAGGTAAGGAATACCAAGTTGTACGCTATAAAAACGCTGGCCCAGACGGTAAATGGTTTACTGCTGACGACACACCAGACTTTTATTCGTTAATACACTATGAAGATGGAAACGCCGTAGCCAGCTATCGTTACAATGCTGGTAACAACGGTATTTGGTTTGATGCAGACGATAGCTTGATTGGCTATACAGCGACTCTATTCGATAACGAACGTCCACAATATACTGCTATTTACACAAGCAATGGTGCAAATAGTACTTGGTTTGACAGTGATGACATGATCAGTAGCTGGATTTACTATGGATATGATGGCAATGGGCATCTTCTGTTAACCGCCACCCATAAAACTAAAGGTTCTGATGGACAATGGTTTACCAACGATGATGGTGTCAGCGCAGAAATAACACCTTTTGTTGAAAAAGGTCGAGCTGTCATTAATGCTAAGTTTAACGGTTTTGGTGCTGATGGTCTGTGGTTAAGTGGTGATGAGTCACTTGATGCGGGTTATACCTTTATTCAGTATGATGAAAATGATCGCCCAATACGCTACGCTCATTTCAGCAATAAAGGTTCTGACGGAAAATGGTTTACCGCTGACGATCAAGCTGGTAGTAATTGGGAAAGAGTGTATGACACCGACGGAAAATTATTAAATGAACTGTCTTTTAAAGGTTCACCAACTGCTGGAAATACTCTTTTCAGTCAAACCAACATTGCAAGCTACTCTCAATACGACCATCAAAACAAACTTAGGAATTTCTATAACAACCCTGGAGCAGATGGCATTTGGTTTACCGCTGATGATCAGCCATCATCTAGCGAGCCATTAATTTACAATGACTTCATACCATCCAATGCTCTAGCCAACAACACAGGTTTTGCTTTGCCTACTTGTGATGATTTAGCAGGTGGAAGTACGTCTGGAGTAATTAAGGTTAAAGTGGTTGACCAAAACAACAATCCGCTTGAAAACGCGACTGTGATGCTTGATCAAAATGGCAGCATGTTAAATACAGACAGTAATGGCGAAGCATTATTTGACCATCTTACTGGCAAGTATGAAGTCCATTTCTTTAAAGACGGCTATTCTTGGGAAAGCTTTTACTGTGTTGCACCTAGCGCCAATACGGTACTTCGTGCCCAATTGCTAAGCCAAAGTGAACAGCCTACCCAATCAGAAGTGAAACTAAATTTGCCCAATATGAATGGCAAATCCATTACCGCTCGCCTACTGGATGAAAATGGCAAAGTCCTTAACGTATTACCCGCTGACGATACTTTCTTGCCTAACTATGGCCCCAAGGTTAGCTTGTTGTTTAATTTGCCCAGTGGTACTGAAGTAACAGGTACGCTTTGGTTGCTGGAGTCAGGTACACGAAGCTTATCTAACGCTATTTCACTACCGCCACAAACGTTTACAACGGGCAACGAAGTAACATTGTATAGCGCATTTCCCTATCCAGCAGCAGCTAATACCATCGCTAGAACTACCAAAGTTATAGCACAACCTTCTTATCTAGAGCTTGGTGACGGGTTCACGCCGCTGCAATTTTACACTTACCCAACAACAGAGCTTGTTTATAGCACGCATGTCAGCGTATCCGAATTTGACTTGCCCACCACCAAATTAAGCAGCCTATTTTACGGCAGCACGGTATCAACTTGGACAGCAAGGCAGTTAGTCGATTACCCTGACCTTACAGTATCAAGCACAGTCATAGATGTTGCTGACTTCAATAAACGCATACAACGAGTGTCTTTTGTGAATTCTCAAAGCGACAAATCTAGCACGCCCCGTATTCATTGGCTGCCAACTCGCATCCAAAACAATAATGCCAACTATGCTAGCGTTGCGACTATCAAGATCATGCGCATTAGTGGTGAAAAAGCCGTTGGGGTCATCCATGTTCCTGCAGGCGAATCAAGCGTACAGCTACCCGTATCGCCTATTAGCACTGCCACCTTACCAGATACAATGTACTATTTATCAGTTGAAACATGGCTATATCCAGAGATACCCGACTATTTCGAGTTACTCGGCTCTTATGATTTAAATCATATGCCGCGTATTAGCTATGAAAGGGCTAGGACGGTCAGATCTCAGGGGTTCAAGCCATACCCTAAACTAAACCGTTAGAGTTCACCTATTGCGCCTCTTTGGCGGCGCAATACCTTTAATGGGGCAACAAGTATTTTGTTCGAACACCCCCCCTATAAAACAACAAACCCCACACTTTTCAAGGTATGGGGTTTATTCATTCACGAAGCAAGTTTTTGCTTTTTAAAAGCATTTAAGCAATTATTCTTCCGACTCAACCTGATCTTGGTATTCATCCGCAGCAAGCAAATTGTCTAACTCACTCGCATCGCTAACGCGCATACGATAGAACCAACCTTCATTATAAGGGTCGCTATTAATGGTTTCAGGCGCATCAATCAGCGCTTCGTTGATTTCAATTACTTCACCGCTCACAGGCGCATAAATATCGGATGCTGCTTTAACAGACTCTACCACGCCCGCTTCATCGCCAGCCGATAACTCATCACCCACTTCTGGCAACTCAACATAAACCACATCACCCAACGCATCTTGCGCGTGATCAGTAATGCCAACGGTAACGATATTGCCTTCTAAACGCGCCCATTCGTGCGTGCTTGCATACTTTAAATTTTTTGGTAGTTGACTCATAACAGTTTCCAAAATGGGTTAGTTAAATAAACGCGGCATTCTACCGCATTTATTATTATTTGGCATCTAGCTCAATATTTTGTGCCGCCTTTTGATATAACTCCTGTTGGCGCTTACTACCTTTAAAGATACCGCGCACCACCACAAAGAACACTGGCACAAAGAAAATCGCCAAGCTAACCGCTGAAATCATGCCGCCCAATACACCCACGCCTATGGCGCGTTGCGCGGCAGCCCCAGCTCCGCTGGCTAATGCAAGCGGTAACACACCGAGTACAAACGCCATCGAAGTCATCACAATCGGACGAAAACGAATACGACAAGCCATTAACGCCGCATCAACAACGCTATGCCCCTGCGCCTGAATATCTTTGGCAAACTCAATAATCAGAACTGCGTTTTTCGCCGATAAGCCCATAATCGCAATTAAGCCCACTTTAAAATACACGTCATTCGGCATATTCATAATGGTAACGGATAACAACGACCCTAAAACCCCAAGTGGCACGACCAAAATCACCGAAAACGGAATTGACCAACTTTCATACAAAGCGGCCAAGCACAAAAAGACGGCTAACAAAGACAATGCCAATAGCATCGGCGCTTGCGAACCAGAAATACGTTCCTCACGGCTAATGCCTGTCCACTCGTGACCAAAACCTTTCGGCATTTCACGCATAATATCTTCTACAACCTGCATCGCCTCACCGGTACTATGCCCTGGCGCTGCCTCACCAGAAATACGATAAGCGGGATAACCATTGTAGCGAATCAGCTGCATAGGCCCGTTAATCCACTGGCTAGTCGCAAAGGTCGAAATCGGTAGCATCTCGCCCTTATTGTTTTTCACATACAGATTTAAAATATCTTCAGGCTGCATTCTGTCTTTAGCTTCCGCCTGAACAATCACGCGCTGCATCCGCCCTGCATTGGGGTAATCGTTAATATAATTCGAACCCAACGAAGCTGAAATCAAACGATTTATCGAATCAAACGGCACCCCTAAGGCGTAGGCTTTTTCACGATCAATTTCAATTTGCCATTGTGGTGCATCTTCAACACCTTCAACGCGAACGTTATTCAATACTGGGCTTTGGCGTGCCAAATCCAAGAACTGATTTCTAGCCTGTAATAAAGCGTCATGCCCCAAACCTGAACGGTCTTGTAAACGCACGCTAAAACCAACGCCGTTACCTAAAGCGGGAATAGCTGGCAAGTTCATCGACACCGAGAAGGCCTCTTTCATCGGCATCATGGCAAAAAATGCCCGTTTAGCTAATGAGTCGGCACTATTTTCTGGGTTCTTACGCTCGCTCCAGTCGTGCAATGAGACAAACGAGTTCACCATGTTTTGCCCCGCACCAAAGAAGTTGGTACCGATAATCGAAATTACGTTTTTAACTTCGGGTTGTTCCGCATAGAACGCTTCGATTTGCTCAGCGACACGCGTTGAACGTTCAGACGTTGCCCCTGGTGGCAACTGGGTAATGGTGAAAATACGACCTTGGTCTTCGTTCGGCAGGAAAGAAGTGGGCAAACGCACCATTAAAAAGCCGACTGCCACCAAAAGCGCCAAATAAATACCCATAAAACGCCATGTACGGCCCAGCATTTTACCTACCGCGCTTTGATACACCTGCGAACTACGGTTAAACATGCGGTTAAACCAACCAAAAAAGCCTTTTTGCTCTAATTTATTATGGTCAATCGGTTTTAACAACGTTGCGCATAGAGCAGGCGTTAAGCTCAGAGCCAAAAACGCTGAGAACAAAATCGAAACCGCCATAGTGATTGAGAACTGACGATAAATATTACCGACCGCGCCACCAAAGAACGCCATCGGCAAAAATACTGATACCAATACCAAGGTAATCCCTACAATCGCGCCAGTAATTTGCTTCATGGCTTTAATGGTGGCTTCACGCGGCGCTAAACGCTCTTCCGCCATAATTCGCTCAACGTTTTCCACCACCACAATCGCGTCGTCCACCAAAATACCAATCGAAAGTACCATGGCAAACATGGTTAATACGTTAATGGAGAAATCAGCCGCCAATAGCACTATACAAGCGCCTAACAAAGCAATCGGCACCACTAAAGCAGGAATAATGGTGTAGCGCAGGTTTTGCAAAAACACCAACATCACCAAAAACACCAACAGCATCGCTTCAAGCAAGGTAATTAATACTTGCTGAATAGAAATTCTGACGAACTCCGAGGCGTCCACTGGCACGTCATACTGCATACCTTCGGGAAAATATTGCGACAATACGTCTAGACGCTGACGCACATCCTTAACAGTATTCACCGCATTGGCGGTTGGCGAAGGCTGAACAGCCATACCCACTACTGGCTCACCATTTTTACGCGCATAAATCGAATAGTTTTGCCCACCAATACCTACGCGCGCCACGTCTTTTAAGCGCAAGGTTGAGCCATCTTCATTGGCGCGTAAAACAATATTCTCAAACTCTTGCTCGTTGCTTAACTGCCCAGAAATCACAATCGTTGCAGCAATTTCCTGCCCAGTTAAACTTGGCAAGTCCCCTAAAATACCAGCAGATACTTGCGCGTTTTGCGCACGAATGGCATTTGCTACTTCATCAGGGCTTAGTTGATAATTCACCAACTTTTCCATATCAAGCCAAACACGCATAGCGCGCTCTGCACCAAACAAACGTGCTTGCCCCACGCCATCAGCGCGTTGAATTTCAGGCATGATATTACGCGAGGCGTAGTCGCCTAAGCGAAAGCGATCCCAATTCGGGTCGTTCGATTCCAACGTTACAATCATCAAAATATCAGAGGTCGCAACGTCCACACGGATACCTTGTTGCACCACCGCTGAAGGCAAACGCGGCTGCGCACGCGCTAAGCGGTTTTGCACGTCCACTTGCGCCATTTTGGGATTAGTCCCTGGCTCAAAGGTCACCATGATTTCCGCTGTGCCGTTAACTTGGCTAACAGAGGTCATATAAATCATACCCTCTGCGCCATTCAGCTCGTTCTCGATAATACTGACCACGTTCTCATCAATGGTCTTTGCCGAGGCACCGGGATAAGTAATACTGATATTAATCGACGGTGGCGCAACGGTTGGATACTGCGCAACGGGCAACTGGGTAATAGCAATAGCACCAGCAATAATGATAAATAAAGCAATTACCCAAGCAAAAATGGGGCGTTCAATAAAGAATCTAGCCATGCTTAGGCTCCTTTATTGCTTGCTTTATCAGCGTCAACCGCAACGGGCGTTACGGGCGCATTAGGGCGCGCTTTCTGGAAGCCATCAATCATTAATTTTTCGCCGTTTTGCAAGCCCTCAGTAATGACCCACTTACCGCCTACACTGCCTGCAACCGTAACCGAACGAACGTTTAAAATATTGTCGTTATCAACAACCATCACGGTATCGCCTTGGTTATTACGCATCACCGCACGTTGCGGCACCGCAAAGGCATTCGGCAAGCTGGCTTGCGTTAAGCGCACTTGCACAAACAAACCGGGCATTAACAAACCTTGCGGATTATCCATTTCGGCGCGTAATAAAATCTGTCCTGTGCCTTGCTCGACGTTAATATCGCTGAACAATAAGCGGCCACGCTGCGGATATAAGCTGCCATCTGGTAAAATCAAATCAACATCCAATCCCTCGTCTTGCGAGAACACTAATTTACCTTCTGCATTGGCACGATAACGCTGTAACAAAGCTTGGCTGCTTTGTTGGAAGTTCACATAAACTTTGTCAATTTGCTGAATATTGGCAAGCAAAGTGGCTGATGCTTGGCTTACTAACGCGCCTTCGGTAACTAGCTCACGACCAATACGCCCCGCAATAGGTGCTTTTACTTGGGTATAGTCCAAATCAATTTTGCTTGCGGTCACTTCGGCAATTGCTGCTTGTAATTGTGCTTTAGCCTGCATTTGTTGGGCATTGGCACGTACCAATTCATGCTCGCTAATGGCTTTTTGCTCAATTAACCGCTGATAGCGCTTGGCTTGATAATCCGCTTCTTCTAATGCGGCTTCGGCTTTTGCTTGTTGCGCAAGTGCTGCTTCATAGCGAGCGCGATAAGGCGCATCATCAATCTCAAACAAAATTTGCCCTTGCTCCACATTGCTGCCTTCGGAGAACAAGCGCTTTTCCACAATACCCGTCACTCGCGCACGAACTTCCGCCATTCGGCTTGCTTCAATACGCCCCGGCAAGGTTTCCGTTAGTGCCACATCGCTAGACTGCACTGTGATAACATTAACCGCTGGCGGTGGTGGCACTTGTCCTGCGTCCGCTGCTTTATCTTGCCCAATACAAGCCG
>CAZMQC010000036.1:0-1084 GCA_964568295.1 uncultured Spongiibacteraceae bacterium
GCTTGCTGCGCGTCAATATTACCCAGCAAACGTGCATAATCGGGATCGTTATAATTTGACCATGCAGTTTGTTCAGGCGTGACGATGATAAAGACACCGCCACCTTGTAAACTGGCCGACACCATACCCAGCGCATTGGGGTTTAAACCCGCATACGCATCCAGCACAACACAGCGACATTCTGTACCAAGCTGCTGTTGTAATTGCTGCGCGTTTTGTTTGGCTAAAAATACCGCGCCGTTAGCGTATTGCGGCAAAAGATTTAATAGCGCTTGGGTTGTTGCTTGTGCCCAATGCAACTGCCCAGCAATATGAATAATGGCGCGCACATTTAACTGCTGACATCGCTCAACATACTGCTGCACATTGTCTTGCCACGAAACCTGCATCGCTTTGCTATTCACTCTCACTTGTTACACTGACCGCACTTGCATCTCTGAACCGCTAAGTAGATACTTTGCTCCAGTAAACCCTGTACGATTTAAAGGATACATGTATGCTTAAATGTATTTCAGCCCATGAAGCGAAAAACATACTACAACAAGGCAATGCATTGTGCATTGATATTCGCGACAAGCTCTCGTTCCGTGAAGGGCATATCCCCGCAGCAACTTGGCTAGACCAAACAACGCTACCTAGTTTTATTGAGCAAACCCAAACTGATACGCCTATCTTAGTTTATTGCTACCACGGTATTTCCAGCCAATCCGTTGCTCGCTTTTTAATGCAAAAAGGCTTTACCGATGTCGCCAGCATTGATGGCGGTTTTGATGGTTGGCAAAGCCTAGGCTTTGAAGTAGTCGCTTAATCTATTTATTAAGCTTTCGCTGCGCTAAGCGATATTTGATTTTGCAGTGGGTTTGCAGCACCGTGCGCACTGCTTTCGGGTATTTACACCAAGCAAGTTGCGTTTTTTTAGCCATGGCCAACTGATAACCAGCATCAATTAACTCGTCCGTGCGCTCGCGATTATCGGTGCGACTAAAGTCACGCAAATTCATATCAATCACCACATCCGCTTTACGCAACTGCACGATAGTTTTGGAGTTAATCGCAATATCCAGTGCGTTGCTCACAACGTCTA
>CAZMQC010000036.1:1184-12105 GCA_964568295.1 uncultured Spongiibacteraceae bacterium
CGGATATTACTCGCCACTAATGCCAGAGGAATTTGAGCTTGCTGTATTTGCACGTCGCCCAACTGCTCAAGCAAAATATTCTCCAACCGCTCGGAAGTAGAAAAACCTTTTTTTCTAAGGGTAAAACCGCTGATTCGACTAAGATTTAGCTCACGCGCAATTTCAGCAATATCGTCGGTGGTTTTACCAAACGCGTATAACGAGGCAATGATTGCGCCAACGCTAGTACCCGCAATCGCATCGAGCGTTATATTCTGCTGTTGTAGGGCGCGCAAAACACCAATATGCGCCGCGCCTTTCGCCGCACCGCCGCCTAGCGCTAGTCCAACTTTAGTCTGCCAAATTGCCATGCACCACTACACTCAAGCTAAAATCGCTATAGTAATTAGCTGCAACAGGTCTTGCTATCTTTAAGATTAAAAAACAATGCCAAAAAACCAAGCATAGTTCAAATGAACTATACATAAAAATATATTTTTCATTTAAAATCATAAGGATAAGATAAAAAATACGATAAACATCAAGAAATCAACGTTTTTTTACCTTAACACTTATTTACAAAACTTCATCTTCTGTTAAAATCAGTTAACACTATTTCATGAATGGATTTAACTTTACCAATGAAAAAAACACTTCAAGTATGCTCCATGACTGCACTGCTATGCGGCCTCCCTCTCGTTAGCTACGCCAGTAGTAGCTTGGGCGAGCGCGTACATTTTTCAGGTTTCGCTTCTTTTACCGCCGCAAAATCCTTAGAAAAAAAGGAAATTTTTGGCGATTCAACCTATAACATTCCCGCCAGAGCAGAAATTCGTGATTACAGCAAAGTTGGCTTTCGCGTTAATGTTGATTTACAAGAAAAATTAGGTTTTACCGCACAAATGCTGGCAGATGGCAAAAATGACTTCAAACCTGAGTTTGATTGGCTATTTTTAAGCTACGCTATTACACCTGATTTAGTGGTGCATGTTGGTAAATATGTTACTTCCTATTTTATGTATTCCGACTACACGGATATTAGCTACGCTTACCATTGGATCGAAGCGCCAGATGCTGTATACGGCGCGCAAGCAATTAACAAGACCTTAGATGGTGCAAAATTAGTTTGGAACACCCGCATGGGTAATAATTGGACTTCTGAACTATCGTTAATGGCTGGCAAAGACAAAGTGGACCTTGATTCCGTAGGAGTTGAAGGTTCGACCCTTGAAATGAGCCGCGCGCTTGGCATTGCTTGGCAAGTTGAACACGAATGGTTAACCCTGCGTGCAAGCCATATGTACACTAAAACCAGCGCCAATCTCAAAGGTACTATTTTAGACCCCTCTATTTTAACTGCCGCTGCGTTGGTTGAGGGTGGCGCTTGCGCAGACATCATGAGCTGCTTAAACAGCCCACTTGTCACTAACAACCAAGCACTCAATGATGCAAACCTCAAGAAAACCATTAGCTGGAAAGATTCAGTAGGAGGCTATAGCGGTCTAGGCGCCTCAGTAAACTTCCAGCACGTTTTTGCAACTGCGGAAGTAACTTACACAAATATCGAAAACACCTTAGCAATTGGTAAGCAACAAGCAGGCTACTTAACCATTGGCACTTATTTGCCTAAGCAAACCACACTGGCCATTACTTTTTATAAGAAGAAAAACATCGCCAGCCAAGACATAAAGGACGCTCTAAGTGATATTCAAGCAACCATCAATCCGTTGACTGATTTTGGCGAAATGGCCACCATCGGCGCTATAAACTACGTGTTAAACAACACCCAAAAACGCAATCGCGAAGGTATCACCTTAAGCGCCCGTTGGGACTTCCATAATAATGCTGCCTTAAAAGCTGAATATATGTACGAGCAGCAAAAAGATTTTATCAACAATAAAACCTTAACCCCGCAAGCCGTTCGCGTCGGCGTTGACTTAGCGTTTTAAGGTGAACACTATGAAAATTATTAAAATCATCAGTCTTTTCAGCTTACTGTGCTTAGGCATAACCGCACAAGCTAACGCGGCAATAGCTATCATCGTCAATCCTGATAACACCAATCAATTGGACGAACGCATCGTTAGGCAAATTTACTTAGGGCAAATCAAATCATTCCCCGATGGTAGCGAAGCAAAAACCTATGACAATCTTGCTGAGGAACAAAATTTGCGCACTGATTTTGTCACCAAGGTTTTACGCCGCAACCCAAGCACCATGAATGCTTATTGGGCACGCATGATTTTTACCGCCAAAGCCACACCACCACAAGAGCTAACTGATTCATCAGCGGTTAAGAAAATGGTCGCCAATAGCCGCAATGCTATCGGCTATATCGACAGCGGTAGCGTTGACGAAAGCGTCCGAGTTATCGCCACTATCGAATAATGCTTAACGCCTTATAAGCCCGCCTCGTTGCGGGCTTTTTTATAGGACATAATACATCCAACAACGCCAAGCCCATCCGCAGAGTTTGCTAGAATTTTCCAGATAGTTGCTTGCGACAAGATTATGAAGCTTTTACAATCGTTGGCTGAGTATAACGTCCCAGATAGAGTAGTCTTTTATGAAAATGATCACCGCCATTATCAAACCTTTCAAACTAGAAGATGTTCGTGAAGCACTTTCAGACGTTGGACTATCAGGCATGACCGTTGAAGAAGTAAAGGGTTTTGGCAGACAAAAAGGGCATACTGAACTTTATCGTGGCGCTGAGTACGTGGTTGATTTCTTACCTAAAATCAAAATCACCCTCGCGGTGGATGACCATGAAGTCGATACTGCCATTGATGCAATTATCAAAGCCGCCAACACGGGTAAAATTGGCGACGGCAAAATTTTTGTTTCACCTTTAGAACAAGTTATTCGCATTCGCACTGGTGATACCGGTTCAGAAGCCTTATAAAAGGCTATAAGCCAAGATTTCTTGGTTAAATTACGGTATATTGCAGCGCTCAATCAACAAAAATTTACTCCAATAATAATACGATTTTTTGCTGTCGGTTTTAGGTGTACCCATGAGCGCAACCCGCGACGCTTTATTAGCTAAACTCAAAGATTTATCGCCTGAGCAGCGCGATGCTTTACTGAAAAAAATTCAGCAACAAAAAGCAACTGAAAGCGATCCGACACGCGCGCTTGAAGCAATTGCCAGAACATCAGACGGTTACCCACTTTCTTTTGCGCAACAACGACTATGGTTTTTAGAAAAACTCTATCCGAATAGTGCGGCTTATCATATTGCCGTTGCCATTGAATTGAATGGCAAGCTTGATACCCAAACCCTAGAGCAAAGTTTTATTAAACTCATTGAGCGCCATGAAAGCCTGCGCACCCAGTTTATTGAACGTGACAACTCCGTGTTACAACAAGTGTTAGATACGTTTGATTGGTGCTTAGATATTGCTGTACCCGATGAAAATGCGCTACTAGCCCAAGCATTCAACTCGCCTTTAGCGCAAGATGCCGCGCGCCCATTTGATTTAAGTAATGCACCATTATTGCGTGCTAAGCTTTATTGCATCAGCGCAACTCAGCATGTTTTAAGTTTGGTGATGCATCATATTATTTCTGATGCTTGGTCGTCGCAGATACTACTTGCCGAAGTGTCTGCGCTGTATAACGCTCAGATTGAAGGTAAAAGCATCGAATTGCCGTCTTTAACCGTTCAATATATTGATTACAGCGAATGGCAAAAACAAACATTAGCTAACAAGGCTTTCGATAAGCAGCAAAGTTATTGGCTAGAGCAATTAAAACCGGTTGAAAATCTGCAAATTGGCAGTGATAAAAATCGTCCAGCAGTGCTAAGCCAAAACGGTGCAGTAGAAGTTTTATCTCTCACTCAGAGTCAAATACAAACTTTGCAAACCTTGTGCCAACAGCATAAAACCAGTTTATATGTCGGCTTATTAGCGGCTTTTCAGTTTGTCTTATCGCGCTATAGCCAACAAACCAATTTCGCTATTGGTACACCCATTGCTGGCCGCAACCACGAAAAAACACAAAACATTATTGGTTTTTTTGTTAACACCCAAGCTTTACCCTGCCAAATAGAAAGTGGCGACAGTTTTGTGCAACTATTAGAAAAAGTGCGCCAACAAAACTTTGCTGCGCAAGACCAACAAGATATTCCTTTTGAGCAAATTATCGATCAGCTTAATCTTGCCAGAGACGGCAGTTATAGCCCCGTTTTCCAAGCATTTTTTAGCTATCAGCCCGGCAAGCTTAGCGATGCAGTACAACTAAACGGCTTAAGCACCCGTTTTATTGATATCGCCACCGATACGGCCAAATTCGAATTAAGCCTTGTGATTCGCGATGATGAAAACGGCTTGCACTGCCTATTTGAATATAATCGCGATATTTATACACCGTTATTTATTCAACAACTTGCTCAGCATTTTTCGCAAGCGATTGAGCAGCTGAGCCAAGCGCCTGAACAAACATTAAACCGTATTGCCTTGCTCAGTCCTCAAGAGCAAAACGAACTGTTAAAACCACAAAATCACCAAAATTATCCCGATGTTCATTTAGCAGATTTGTTTGAACAACAGGCTTTAATAGCACCAGATAAAATAGCCGTTAAGCAAGGCGAGCGCTCACTGACATTTGCTGAATTGAATCAACAAGCTGATCAGTTAGCACTGCACCTAATAGAACAAGGTGTTAAAACAGGTGATTTTGTTGGTCTGTGTTTTGCTCCCTGTTTAGAGCTACCAATCGCCCTTTTGGCCGCAATAAAAATTGGTGCTTGCTATGTGCCGATTGATCCAAGCTACCCTAAGGCGCGCGTGCAACATATGCTATCGCACTTGTCGGTTGCTACAGTTATTACTGCCCAACGGTTTGCGCAGTCTGTAGCCGATCTGTCGAATACCAACACTGCTGATGCATTAACACTGATTGATTTAGGCCAACTAGATTTAAGCAGTCATCATTCTTTGCCAACGCAGCTGCGTGATAGCGAGCAATTGTTATATGTAATTTTCACTTCTGGCTCAACAGGCACGCCAAAAGCTGCTGCTGTCCACCATCGTAACGCATCAAATTTATTGCACTGGTATAGCGACAATTATCAATTAAATAATGATGACAAATTCTTGGTATTTTCTGCGATTGGTTTTGATTTAACCCAGAAGAACTTACTTGCGCCTTTATGTTTTGGTGCGCAGCTGCATTTTTCAGCCGTTGAACATTACGATCCAGAAGCTCTGCTCAACACCATAGAGCAAGATCAAATTACTTGGACTAACTGTGCACCAAGTGCTTTTTATCCTTTAGCCAGCAGTGTCAATTTCAGTAAATTAAATAGTCTGAAGAAGCTATTTTTTGGTGGCGAACCGATTCGCTTAGATAATTTACAGCCTTGGCTAAGCTCCGCCAGCTGTCTGGCAATCATTACCAATATGTACGGTCCAACCGAATGTACCGATATCGCCACCAGTTTTAGCTTTGATAAAACCTTTAATCGCAGCCTAATTCCGATTGGCAAACCTGCCGCCAACGTTGGCTGCTATGTTTTAGATGCACAGTTGAATTTATTGCCCAAGGGCGTTATTGGCGAGTTGTATATTGGCGGCGCAGGTGTGGGTGCTGGTTATTTACATAATGACGCTTTAAACCAAGAAAGTTTTATTAGTAACCCATTTGGCGCAGGGAAATTATATAAAACCGGCGATTTAGTTCGCTATAACGAGCAAGACGAGCTGGTCTTTATTAGTCGTGCTGATCAGCAATTAAAAATTCGTGGCTTTCGTATTGAGCTTGGCGAAATTGAAGCGCAGTTGCGCTTAGTGGATGGCGTGACTGATTGCGTGGTGGCAGTACAAGAGATTAACCAAACAGCACAACTTTGCGCTTTTATCATTAGCGATGCAGACTTGCTATCGCGTGAAGCTTATCGCAAGGCCTTACAACAAAGCCTGCCCGATTATATGATTCCTGTGGCATTTCAAGAAATTGCTCACATCCCTTTATCGCCCAATGGCAAAGTCGATAGAAAGCAATTGCCACAGTTAAGTGCTTCCGATATTGCTGACCAAAGGGACTATATTGCGCCACGTAATGAGATAGAAGAAAGCTTAGCGAGTATTCTGCAAAGCGTACTTAATTTGCCTAAAGTGGGCATACACGATAACTTTTTTGAGTTAGGCGGCAACTCTTTATCGGCTACCCAAGTCGCTAGCCGCATACAGCAAACATTCCAGCTAGATTTGCCACTACGCACACTGTTTGAAATGCCAACCATTGAAGCTTTGGCAGGCGTAATTGCAGCTATTCATCAGCCCTTGAATGATGATGCGGCAGACGACGATGATTTTGAAGAAGGTTTTTTATGACAACAGCATTGTCATTAATTGCACAATTAGGCGGCAAAGGCATTCAGCTTTGGCTAGATGATAGCGACAACTTACGCTTTAAAGCGCCCAAAGGCGCGCTAACTGAGGAATTAAAACAGGCCATTATTGCGAATAAGCCTGAAATTATTGCTCTACTAAAACAAAGTCGCTCGCAAGATAAAAGCATTGAAAAAATCACGCGAGAGCCTAATACTTTATACCCTTTATCGTTTAGCCAGCAACGCTTTTACTTTTTACAGCAATTACAAGAAAACGATGTTTCACTCAATATTCCGGCTGCCCTATCACTTCAAGGCGAACTGAATATTGCTGCATTAGAACAGGCGATTCAGGCTTTAAGCCAGCGCCATGAAATTCTGCGCACCGTGTTTGTGGCTGATGACCAAGAAATTAAACAACAAGTACTTGCTCAACTTGATTATCCTTTGGAGCATCTAAATCTTGACGATATTGAGCTCGGCGACCAAGCTTCAATCAAAAAAGCATTAAATCAGGCTATTAAAAATTTAGCTTGTACCCCTTTTACGTTATTAAGTACCGCAGAAAAGCCGCGTCGTTTATTGCGTTTTCAGCTAATTCAGATTGTTAAAAAGCAAACTTACTTGCTGATTAATCTGCATCACATTATTAGCGACGGCTGGTCTATTCGTTTATTGATTCAGGAATTAATGGCTTTGTATCAAAGTGCTATTAGCGGTCAAACCCCAACACTCGCTGAACCCACTTTGCAGTACATTGATTACGCTGTACACCAACAAGAACAGTGGCAACAAGATAGCTTTAAAGACGATTTAGCCTACTGGGAAAAGCAATTAGCCGATGCGCCTATTTTGGATTTTCCTTTAGATTATCCGCGCCCTAAATTATCTAAAAACCAAGGCCAAAACATCAGCCTTGAACTGGATAGCGGCTTACTCGATAAATTACGCACCTTTGCTACGCAGCAACAAAGCTCCCATATCGCCGTATTATTAGCCGCTTTTGCCCATTTGCTCTCACGCTATAGCGGCCAAAACGATATCTGCATAGGCACGCCCACCGCAGGGCGCGAACAAGCACAGCTAGAGCAAATCATGGGTTGCTTTATCAACTTACTAACCTTGCGCCACACAATAACGGCTGAACAAAGTTTTGCTGATTTGGTTGGACAAAGCCGACAAACCTTGCTTGCTGCACAGGAGCACAGCAGCCTGCCATTTGAGAAAATTGCTGAACAGCTCGTTGAAACCCGCAGCACCAGTTTTTCACCATTATTCCAAGTCTTGCTTACCCACCAACAAGATTTAGCCAAGCGTTTTTCAGTAGCAGACTTAGATATTGAGCTATTGGAGATTCCATCATTTAGTGCCAAATACGATATGCAGCTGCATATTGATGAGCAAGCACGCAGCGCAACTGTAAGCATTGAATACAATAGCGAGCTATTTGCGCAAGCGACGATGCAGCAGTTAGCAAAAGATTATATTCAGTTACTGAACTTAGCTTTGACAGCACCTAATACACCTTTGCAGCAATTACCATTATTTGCCGAGCAGCTAACAATACTCAGCTGGCCGTCGTCTCATGCAAACTCTCTTGCACAGCCCCGCAATAGCAGCTCGTCGCCCTGTGCTAAGCCACAGGAGTTAGATTCTGCATCAGAGTGCGGAATGACTATAGAGCGCAAGTGCGAAGCGGTTGAAAAAATATCCAATCAAAGGATGGTTGAGGATGCCTACTCCACTGGTATTCAATCAATCAGCCTTAACTTGGAAGACCCTAAAAAAATAGCGGTTAGCCGCGGCGAACAATCCGCCAACTATACCGAGCTAAATCAATTAGTCGCCGTATTTAGCGCTGTGCTTGAAAAACACCAGATACAAGCTGGCAGCCGCGTTGCTTTATTGCTTGATACAGGCATAGAACAAATGGCTGCCTTATTTGCAGTTATCGGCAAAGGCGCTGCTTATATTCCTGTTGATACGCGCTATCCACAGGAGCGTATCGACTTAATGCTGGCACACTCTAAACCTGATTTGGTGATTGATAAGGCGCTTGCCGAACAAGCTTTGACAGGAAATAAACCTAAGCAATCAGCATCAGCATCAGCAGAAAGTATAAGCGAGCATATTGCTAGCGCAAATTGGGATGCATCGACTGCGAAAAAAGCGGCAGACGTTCATGCTAACGCCCACCAAGATAATGCAGCATCGCCCGCAAACTCTCTGCTATATTTGATTTTTACTTCTGGCTCTACTGGCACGCCCAAAGGCGCAGGTGTTTCTTATGCTAACGAGCTCAACCTACTGAATTGGTATATTCCTTACTTCCAGTTCAGCAGCCAGGATAAATGGCTGATATTTTCTGCCTTAGGTTTTGACTTAACTCAAAAGAACTTGCTCGCCCCCATGGTTTGCGGTGCTGAAATTGTTTTCCCCGATAGTGATATTTACGATCCTGAGCACTTATTAACGCTCATCGGCAAGTACCAAATTACCGTGATTAACTGCGCACCTAGCGCGTTTTATCCCATAGTACACCTAGCCAAACAACAAGGACGCCTAGCGGAGTTAAGCTCTTTACGCTGGTTATTATTTGGCGGCGAGCCGATAACTTTAGATAGCTTGCAGGCGTGGATAGACAGCCCTTATTTTCATGCACAAATCGGCAATATGTACGGACCGACTGAGTGCACCGACATTGCCACCACTTATGTATTAAGTGCTGATGATATTCGCAATCGCCATATCCCTATCGGCGAGGCTATCACTGGTGTGCACGCTTATGTATTGGACGATAATTTACAGCCTGTCCCCGTTGGCAGCAT
The DNA here is from genome assembly GCA_964568295.1 of uncultured Spongiibacteraceae bacterium. Lineage (GTDB taxonomy): Bacteria > Pseudomonadota > Gammaproteobacteria > Pseudomonadales > DT-91 > DATCSZ01. The sequence goes on from CAZMQC010000036.1 coordinate 10,332, forward strand.
AGGTGAATTGTATATTGGCGGTGCTAGCGTAGGACTAGGCTACTTCGAGCAAGATAATTTAACCGCCGAAGCTTTTGTTGCTCATCCGTTCGGTAAAGGCAAACTATACAAAACTGGCGACTCCGTACGCTTTCTGCGCCATGCTTGGCCCACACCCGTGCTGGAATTTATCGCCAGAAAAGATGAGCAGGTGAAAATTCGCGGCTACCGTATTGAGCTAGGCGAAATCGCTCAAGCATTAAATACCTTAGCGGGCATTCAAGATGCCAAAGTCTTTGCCGACGACAACCAACAAGCGTTAATTGCTTACTATATTGCTGACAATACAAGCGAACTTAGCCCGAATACTTTGCGTGCTGCATTAGAAAAAGTATTGCCCGATTATATGCTTCCCTCGGCTTTTGTGCCGGTGGTCGCATGGCCTTTGTCGCCCAATGGCAAAATCGATAAAAAGAAACTGCCTGCTATAGCAGCAGAACATCGTGTTCAGCATCAATATCTTGCGCCGCAAACGCTATTACAGCAGCAGCTTTGTCAGCTATGGCAAACGCATTTATCACTGGAACAAGTGGGCATTAGCGATAATTTCTTTGAATTAGGCGGCCACTCTTTAAGTGCGGCAAGTTTAATCGCTGATATTAACCAGCAATTTCAAAGCGCAGTCAGTTTGGCTGACTTTTTTGAACAGCCCACCATTCAAACACTTAGCCAAGCTATCGAAATTGGCGCGGAATTTAGCGAACAACAATCGCTGCTAGAAACAAAAGCAGATAGAAGCCAAAGTATTCCGCTGTCTTATGCACAGCAACGTTTATGGATTATCGAGCAATTAAATCCAGGGGTGAGCACCTATAATATTCCTCTAGCTTTAGAACTGCGCGGACAGTTAAACACCGCTGCGCTGACCCAGGCTTTGCAAAGCTTAATCGAACGCCATGAGAGTTTGAGAACACGTATTGGCTTAGACGGCCAAGGCGAACCCTGCCAGATTATTGATGCTGTTAATGACGATATTTCCAAGTGGTTTAACCAGCAAACGCTTGGCGATGAGCAAACCATTGAACAAGTGTTTAACCAGTTTGCCACCACCGCTTTTGATTTAAACCAAGATGCTTTATTGCGTATTGTTCTCTTAGATTGTGGTAACGAGCATCATGTGCTTATGGTCAATATGCACCATATTATTAGCGACGGTTGGTCGCTAAGCGTATTGCAACAAGAGCTCAGCACCTTATATACCGCTTACAATCAAAGCACAGCGAATCCGCTGCCTGCTTTAGCGGTGCAATATGCCGACTTCAGTGTGTGGCAGCAAAGCAATCAACAAGAAGAACAGCAGCAAAAGCATTTAGCATTTTGGCAAGAAAAGCTCAGCCATATTCCTAAAGCAATAGAGCTGCCTTTTGATAGACCGCGCAGCGAACAGCAAAGCTTTAATGGCGCGCTATTTAAGCAAGTTTTAACGCCTGAACTAAACGACAAACTACAGCAGTTTAGCCAAGCTAATGGCTTGAGCTTATTCCATAGTCTATTGGCTGTGTATGCTTTATGGCTAAACAAACTATCGCAGCAAAGTACGGTTTGTATTGGCACGCCTGTTTCTGGCCGCGAAAATCCACTGCTGCAAAACCTCATCGGCTATTTTGTAAACGCCGTGGTACTGCGTTGTGATTTTGATGGCAATCCAAGTTTTAAGGCGTATTGCCAAAACCTACAGCAAGAAAGCTTTGCCGCTTTTGCCCACCAAGATATTGCTATAGAAAAAGTACTAGAG